>CAYWHQ010000185.1:0-6306 GCA_964457665.1 uncultured Prolixibacteraceae bacterium
TGCGGTATATGGCGGTCGGCTCTCCTCGGTGCTTGATGTCAGGATGAACGAAGGCAACAGCAAGAAATACGAGATCAACGGGGGGATCGGTATCATTGCGAGCAGGCTTACCGTGGAGGGGCCAATATGGAAAGACCGCAGTTCTTTTATAGTGAGCGGCCGCCGTACCTATGCCGACCTGTTCCTGCCGCTCTCCTCGAACGAAGCCCTGCGCGACAACAAGCTCTACTTTTATGATTTCAATGCCAAGGTCAACTACCGCATCAACGACAATAACCAGGTATTCATTTCCGGCTATTTCGGCCGCGACGTATTCCGGAACGAATTTGCAAAAATGAACTGGGGAAACGGCACAGGCACCATCCGATGGAACCACCTTTTCAACAGGAAACTCTTCCTGAATCTGACCTTTTTATACAGCGACTACCGCTACTATCTTGGGTCTCCGGCCGGATATTCCAACTCTTTCGAGTGGTTTTCGAGCCTGCGCGACCTCAGCCTCAAGGGTGATTTCAGCTATTACCTCAACACCAACAACACCATCCGCTTCGGCGGCCAGTTGACGTATCACATGATCAACCCCGGTCTGGCGCGTGGTATCGGTAGCGAAACCGTTTTTACCGAGGTCAAGGTTCCCGACAATTTTTCGCTGGAAAGCGGGATTTATGCCACCAATGAGCAACGGATCGGCCGGCGTTTCGTCGCCAAGTACGGGCTGCGTTTCTCCCTGTTCCAGAATGTCGGTCCCGGCACCGTATATAATTTCAGCGATACTTACGAGGTGATCGACTCGACTGTCTACAACCCGGGTATTTTTTACAACAATTACGCCGGACTTGAACCGCGGATCGGACTGTTGTATGAATTCAGCACCAGATCTTCGGTCAAGGCCAGCTATGCCCGCACCTACCAATACCTTCAACTGGCCCAGAACTCATCGGCCGGAACGCCGCTCGACATTTGGTTTCCGGCCAGTCCGAACGTGAAGCCGCAGATAGGCGACCAGGTTGCAGCAGGTTATTTCAGAAACTTCCGTAACAATACCATCGAAGCTTCAGCAGAGGTATATTACAAATGGTATCAGAACGTGATCGACTTCAAGGATTTTGCCGAGCTGCTGCTTAACCCGCATCTGGAAGGAGAGATCCGCCCGGGAAAGGGATGGTCCTATGGGCTGGAACTGTTTGCAAGGCTCAATGAGAAATGGGTCGGCGGATGGGTAAGTTATACCTATTCCCGGACATTCAGGCAGATACCCTCCATCAATGGTGGCGATCCATACCCGGCTCCCTACGACAAACCGCATAACGTGGCGGTCGTGGTGAACGTTCCCTTTGCAAAACGATGGAGTGCGTCGGCCAACTGGGTTTATGCCACCGGAGCCCCAGTGACCTTCCCCACAGGAAGGGCGGTCATCGGGGGGAAGGTTGTCCCCATCTATTCCGACAGGAATGCCTATCGCTACCAGGATTATCACCGGCTCGACCTCTCTCTTACATTCTATTCGAAACAGAAGCCGGGGAGAAAGTTCGCCTGGGACCTGAATGTGTCGGCCTACAATGTTTATAACCGGCACAACACCTGGTCGGTCAATTTCGTGCAGGACAAACTGGATCCCAGCGTTACCTATGCCGAGAAGGTGTATCTCTTCGGCATTGTCCCATCCGTAACCTTTAATTTCCATTTCAACAATGAATAAGCTGCCCTTTTTACTGCTCCTGTCGCTGTTGCTGTTCTCATGTGTGGAACGGATCGACATCCGGCTGGATGAAACCTATACCCGTCTGGTGGTTGACGGCGCAATCGCTACCGACGGTTCGGCCCGCACCGTAACACTAACCAGGTCTGCCGACTATTTTTACAACCAACCCGCTCCACCGGTGACCGGCGCCGAGGTCTGGCTGACCGACGGCCTGACATATTACCCGCTGAGCGAGATGGATCCCGGCCAGCCCGGGGTGTATTTTGCCGACTCCAGTTTCAGCGCCGTCACCGGTCACACCTATAACCTGAATATCCGGCTTAAGGAAGCCATCAACGGCGAAACCGAATACAGTGCCACCAGCTCTACCATGAAGGTGGCCAGGCTCGATTCCATCACGTTCGAATTTCAGCCCGACTGGGGAAAAAGCGGTTTCTGGCTGATCAAGATCTACGCGCAGGAGCCCGCCGACGAGGTCAACCATTACCTGCTCCGCTATTACCGGAACGGAATCCTGAAAACTGACAGCATCCAGAAATACGTTACCAGCGACGACAGGTACTTTAACGGAAGCTATATCCGGAACATGACCGTATTTTATATTGACAATGAACGAACATGGGAGACCCTGCGACCCGGTGATACGGTAACCGTCGTGATGTCGGGGATCACGCGCGCCTATTACGACTTTATCCAGCAGGTCCAGATCTCAGGGTTCAACATCCCTTTCTTCACCGGTCCACCAGCCAATGTTACAGGCAATATCGACAAGGGGGGCGTTGGTTTCTTCACCTCCTATACCAACAGCCGGGCCACGGCGGTTGTGAGATAACGGATATCGAAAACCCCTGCCCTGACAGGCGAAAAAATGTATACATTTGAAGAAAAATCAGACCATGGATTTTTCGCTCGATGCCATTTCCCCTGTCGACGGGAGATACCGGAAAACCACCGAACCCGTTGCAGCCTATTTCTCCGAATCGTCCATCATCCGTTACAGGATCCTCACCGAGGTGGAGTACTTCATCGCCCTCTGCAGGCTCCCGCTTCCCCAGCTCGGTGATTTCAACCGGAAGCTTTTCCCGAAACTCAGGATGATCTATGAGATTTTTATGCCGGGTGATGCGGCCCGTGTCAAAGAGATCGAAAAGGTCACCAACCACGACGTCAAAGCCATTGAGTACTTTGTCAAGGAGAAGTTCGATGCCATGGGCCTATCCCGGTACCGCGAATTTGTGCATTTCGGGCTTACATCGCAAGACATCAACAACACTGCTTTCCCCCTTGCCGTGAGGGACTGCTGGCAGGATGTCATGGAACCCTTATTAGGCAACGTTTTCACCCTGCTGACCGAACTTGCTACCCGTTGGAAAACCGTTCCGATGCTTTCCTTTACACACGGCCAGCCAGCCTCCCCTACTACTGTGGGTAAAGAGATCTATGTTTTTACCGAAAGACTGTCAAGGCAGCTGGCACTCATGGAGACCATTCCCTTTTCAGCAAAATTCGGCGGGGCCAATGGTAATTTCAACGCCCATGCTGCGGCATACCCGGAGGTTGACTGGATCGCCTTTGCCGACAGGTTCGTTACACGCACGCTTCACCTGGAGCGGTACCGCACCACAACACAGATAGAACATTACGACAATCTGGCAGCCTTTTTCGACAATCTGCGCAGGATAAACACGATACTGACCGACCTCGACCGTGATATGTGGACCTACATCTCGATGGAGTATTTTCGCCAGAAGGTGAACAAGGGTGAAACGGGATCCTCTACCATGCCACACAAGGTAAACCCGATCGATTTCGAGAATTCGGAGGGAAACCTTGGCGTGGCCAATGCCATCCTGACACATCTTTCGGAAAAGCTTCCCCTGTCGCGCCTGCAGCGTGACCTGACCGACTCCACCGTGATCCGGAATATAGGGGTTCCGGTGGCCCACTCCCTGATCGCATGGAAATCGCTGATAAGAGGTCTTAATAAGCTGATCCTCAACGAAGAAAAAATAAAGATGGACCTTGAACGCAACTGGGCCGTAGTTTCGGAGGCGATCCAGACCATTCTCCGCCGCGAAGGTTATCCTGAACCCTACGAGGCCCTCAAGGAACTCACCCGCGGGAACCCTGAGATCACGAGGAAGTCGTTGCATACTTTTCTCGACAAACTGAAGATTCCTGTCCGGGTGAAAAACGAGCTCAAGGCCATCACACCGTTCAATTACGTGGGCATCATTCCTTTCTGATCCAAAACCCGATCGATCATCGCATGAAGGTTTCCGGTTTCACCTTTATCCGCAATGCCATAAAGTTCGATTATCCCGTAGTGGAGTCGATTACCTCGGTGCTTCCCCTGTGCGACGAGTTCATCGTAGCTGCCGGCAACTCTTCCGACGCGACCCGGGATCTGATCAGCAGCATCGGATCCCCGAAGATCAGGATCGTCGACTCAGTATGGGACGATACCCTGCGGGAAGGCGGACGGGTGCTTGCAGCGGAGACCGACAAAGCCCTCAGCGCGGTTGATCCTTCTTCGGACTGGGCGTTTTACGTGCAGGCCGACGAAGTGGTGCACGAAAAATACCTGGAGTCTATACGGAGGGGGATGGAGCTTTACCTGGACGATCCCGTGGTGGAAGGATTGCTCTTCCATTACCTCCATTTCTATGGCTCTTATGAGTATGTGGGAATCTCGAGGCAATGGTACCGCAGGGAGGTACGGATCATCAGACCCGGGAAAGGCATCGCGTCGTTCGGTGATGCGCAGGGATTCAGGATCGGGGGACGAAAACTCAAAGTGGCAGCCATCCCGGCCTGGATCTATCACTATGGATGGGTAAAGCCTCCCGGCCTCCAACAAGCCAAGCAGGAACATTTCCATCAGTTGTGGCATAATGACCGCTGGATTGAAAAGAACCTGGGATACAATGCCGGGTACGATTATACCCGGCGCGACTTCCTAGAGCGGTTCAGGGGTACGCACCCGGCCGTCATGCTCGACCGTGTATCCCGGCAGGAGTGGCGTTTCGATTACGATCCTGAAAAGTTCAGACCAGGACTGATCCTCCAGCTGCTTCACCTGCTGGAATCAAAGACGGGCTGGCGCCCCGGGGAATACAGGAATTATGAACAGGTCAGAGAGTAGTTCAAACTATCGGGTGATTTAATGTATCTTTGCCTCAGGAAAACATTTGATGATAAAGAAAACTTGATATGGATCTCAGCAAGATTTTAGCTATTTCAGGACGACCAGGGTTGTATAAGGTAATCTCACAAGCCAAGCAGGCGGTAATTGTGGAGTCGCTCACCGACCAGAAAAGGTTTCCGGTATTCGGACATGAAAAGATCAGCGCACTGGAGGAGATCAGTGTTTTCACAACAGGAGAGGACCGGCCGCTGAAAGATGTACTGAAGCTTGTCCACGACAAACAGGGTGGCGCCCCTGCTCCCGATCCCCGGTCGGATAATCCGGTCCTTCTTCAGGCTTTCCGTGAAATGGTACCCGACTATGACCCTGAAAGGGTGTATATTTCGGATATCCGCAAGATCCTGACATGGTACAACCTGTTGCTGCAGCATAATATTCTGACCTTCGATGAACCGGCCGCGACGGAAAAAGATGAGCAGGAAGAAGTTAAGGAGGTGGCGGAAGAAATAGATGAGGAAAAAAAAGCAGCTGAAGAAAATAATGCTTAATTTTATCCGGATAACCAAATCTCCGGTCAACATGAAAAATTACTTTATCCTGTTTTTGATCATCCTGGCAACCGGGTTGATCGTCGACGAGGCATATGCCGGCAAGAAAGAGGTCAAATTCAGCGCCTCTGAGCCTGATGCAAAAATCTATGTCAATAATAAGTTTGTAGCCAACGGACAATTTGTGGTTACAGTATTGACAAACCATTGTGTTATCGTCAGGGTTGAGAAACCGGGTTTTCTGATCGGTACGGTGGAATTTTGCAACAAGCCCAACGTGCCGCTGCCTCCGAAGACCTATTTCCTTCAGATGGAAAAAGACGATTCGCATGAAGCATCAGAGGCTTCTGACGTAGCCAACATCGACATCGAGATCAAAACACGCAAACCTGAGGCAGAGGCATGGAAGCTCCTGAGCCAGATCATCACCTCCTATTTCGACGTGATCGAGGTAACCGACAAGGAGACAGGATATATGCGCACCGCCTGGGTTATCCAGTCGTTCAAACAGCGAACCGTGCGGTCACGGGTCATTATCAAGCTGGGTACGACTGATCCGCTCACCTATAAAATCAAACTGGTCTCCGAATTTGCTTCCGGCACCCAGATCAGCGCCAAGAACGACGAGCTGTACAAAGAATGGGACAGGGTGCTGCGCAAATATCGGGAACTGATCAGGGAGGTTCAAACCCGTCTTGGAAGTTAGCAGAACACACTGATGAATTTCTCGAAAGTTGTCCGCGACCTTGTTGTGGTGCGTTATGAACGGCTGAACAGCCGGCATTTCCTGATCGATCTTCACAGTAAGGAGCCCATGCCGGTGATGTTTACTGGGCAGTATGTACAGGAACTAGTGGAGGATTCACCCTCCACGATTCACCACCGTCCATTTTACAATCATCAGCTTG
>CAYWHQ010000186.1:0-6252 GCA_964457665.1 uncultured Prolixibacteraceae bacterium
TTGAGCGCGGCGACGTGGAGGACATCCGTCAGTGCCGCCGGTATTACGGCGATGAGAAAGTTGCGGATGCCTTGCTGAAGGCAAAGTTCCTGCCTCTTCACACCATTCATTTTGCAGCAGCAATTATTGATAAACCATTGGAAGAATTCAGATGTTACATACTGAGGCAGTTGAATCCGGGACTTTTTCCTTATTAAATAAATTAATGGCGTTATCAACGCTGCAGCGTTTTTCCCTTGTGGGTGGAACCGCCCTCGCGCTTCGTTATGGTCATCGAAGCTCCGAAGATCTGGATCTGTTTTGTTGTGAACCATTTGAACATGCTCCTGTCATAGATGAACTTGAGAAAGCATTTGGCGCCGGGTTCCAGTATAAAAAACAATTCAACAGATTCGGAATTTTTTGCTTTATAGATTCTGTTAAAGTTGATCTTGTTTACTATCCGCACAAACAGATCGGCCCGGGAGAAGTTGTCAGTGATATACGGATGTACCTGCCCGACGATATTGCAGCAATGAAGATACAGGCAATCCTCGGAAGGGGTAAGAAGAAAGATTTCTGGGATATATTTGAACTATTTCAACACTATTCCCTGCAACAGATCATGGAATGGCATAAACTAAAATTTCCGGACCAGATACTTGCCATCAGTATCCCATATGCCCTGACCTATTTCGCCGATGCCGATGAAACGGAAGACCCGGTCAGTTTCAAGGGACAGACCTGGATAAAGGTAAAAAAGGGGATTCAGAAAGTGGTGAGGGATTATCTCAGTTAACTTCTCAAATTTTTCAAGGGAGTTTCAATATTTTTTCCTAATATTGAAACAGTTTGCTACTCCCGATGTTAAGGTTCCCGTTTGGATACCGGCTTTTATTTCTGAGGTTTTGCCTTTGCCTCTTTGGTTTCGCTCTATTCTCCACGGTGCACGGATCGGGATACCAGATCGCCGGAACTCTTAAATATTTCAGCGCTCAGCAGCCGGGAATTGATTCCACCTGGGTTTTCCTGGTTCAGGGCGGTATCAGGATCGATTCGGTGATGACCGGTAACCTGGGGCAATTCAATTTTACGGAAGTCGAAAACGGGATCTATACATTGGAATTCCTTTCCCTCAAGGTATGGGGTGGAGCCGACGACGAGGATATTGAAAAAATCAGCCGTCACACCGTGAAATACGATCCTTTTACCACCCCGGTCGTTCTCCTGGCCGCCGATGCCAGCTCCGATAATTACATCAACAGCACCGACCTGCACTGGATCCTGCGCCGATCAGCAGGACAGGTTTCTTCCTTCCCGGGGGCCGACTGGGTTTTCACCGGCGCGCTTACGGGGAATGATACAATCACCGTTAATGGAACAAACCTCAATGTCGGCTTCCATGCGCTTTGTACCGGCGATGTAAACGGCTCCCGGTACTTCGGACCACCCTATTTCCCCTGTGAGGGAACCCCAACGGTGACCTATGCCGGAAAGACCTATCAGACGGTCAGGATAGGCACTCAGTGCTGGTTCCGCGAGAACCTGAACGTTGGGAATATGATCACCGGGGCACAGAATCAGAATCCGACTAACGGGATCACAGAAAAATATTGCTATGACGACCTTGAAGCCAACTGTTCTGTTTACGGAGGTTTATATCAGTGGAATGAGATGATGACCTGTATGATCTCTCCGAATCCATCAGGCAAACAAGGGATCTGCCCCACGGGATGGCATGTGGCCACCCATGAAGAATGGTGTACGCTTGCAACCTACCTCGAGGCCTCATACAATTATTGCTGGGAGTGGGGCTGGCGGGGAATCAATGTGGGAGGAAAATTGAAACAGGGAGGAACCCTTCTCTGGAACAGTCCAAATACCGGGGCGACCGACGATAGTCATTTTACGGCACTGCCAGGCGGATTCAGGTACTGGTCAGCGATCTCCGAAGGACTCGGAGGCGCGGCATATTTCTGGACCTCTACAGGCGCTTCGGAAACCACAGCCTTTTACCGTCTGCTTGAGAATCTCACTGCCCAGCTGTATAACAGTGATAATTATAAAAACAGGGGCCTCTCCGTCCGCTGTATCCGCGATACCTGCCCGCCCATCACGATCTCCAATGCAGGACCCGATCAGCTTCAACTACAGGAACTGGAAGTACAGCTGGCAGCCAACACGCCTGCAGTCAACGAGCAAGGTACATGGTCGGTCGTGGGCGGTAACTGTGGCCTATTTGCCAACATTCATGACCCAGCCACCACCTTCGCCGGCAAATTGGGTATTACCTATACCCTCCGGTGGACCATCACCAATTACTGCTATGATACCATTTACGATGATGTGGTGATCGCCTATGACCTCCCGACAAACAGCTGCCCGGGAGTCGACTCAGTGGTATATGCCGGCAGAACGTATCATACAGTATTGATTGGCACACAATGCTGGATGAGGGAGAATCTTGATGTTGGCACGATGATTCCATCAAACCAGATGCCGGCCAACAATGGGGTGATCGAAAAATACTGTTACCAGAATAATCCCGACAACTGCTGCATCTATGGCGGTTTTTACATCTGGAACGAGATGATGAATTATGCCGCCAGTTCCAATGCAGTCCCCAGCGGGGTGCAGGGTATATGTCCTCCCGGATGGCACGTGCCGAGCGACAATGAATGGGATACCCTGACCTATTACCTGGGGTGGGCCACATCCAATGGGGGCTACCTGAAAGAGACCAGCTCCTTTTTCTGGAGCGATCCAAACCTGGGAGCCAACAATGAGACCGGATTCACGGGGTTAGGTACCGGCGACAGGGGTTGGGACGGATCTTTCAGCGCACTCAAGCAAAGGGCACAGTACTGGAGCAGTTTTGACCAGTGGATCAGGCGACTGGCCAATAATAATACCAATTTTCACCGGTCACCTCCGAACAGTTCAGCAGGATACAGTGTCAGATGCCTGAAAGATCCCTGCGGGTTCGTCCTGCCTGTCACAGTGGCCAATGCGGGGCCCGACCAGCTCAATCTTACCTGCATGCAGACCCATCTTGCAGGGAATACCCCGTTGCATTCGGAACTGGGTGCATGGCGGGTAATCAGCGGATCGGGAGGAACCATCGACAGCGTCAATAATCCGCAATCGCTTTTCACCGGCGCAGCAGGACAAACCTATGTGCTGCGATGGTCGGTAAGCAATTCATGCGACGGCGTCAGCGAGGATGATGTAACCCTTTCCTTTGCCGGGAATGAGGGCTCGCCATGTTCAGGTCTCACAACCGTCACCTACGGAGGCCAAACCTATCATACCATACAACTCGGAGGTCGCTGCTGGCTTAAGGAAAATCTGAACGTTGGAAGCATGATCGACAGCCTGCAAAACCAGACAAATAATTCGGTCATTGAGAAATATTGCTACCGGAATGATCCTGATCTGTGCTCTGTTTATGGCGGGCTATACCAGTGGGACGAGATGATGCAGTATAACTCCTCCCCTGGGATCAAAGGCATCTGCCCGACCAACTGGCATCTGCCCACCGAAACAGAGTGGAACGATATGATTGCCTACTGCGGAAGCGCCGCAAATGCAGGAGGAATTTTGAAAACAACCTGCAACGACTACTGGACCGTACCTAATACGGGAGCTATCAATCATTTTGGTTTTTATGGACTTGGAAATGGCCTCCGGAACGCAGGCGGTGATTTCTCAGGCCTCAGGGAAACATCCCGGTTCTGGAGTTCCGAAACCTCAGGAACCGACGCAGGTTACAGGCAACTCACCTATAATGCGGCCACTGTCGTAAACGGATTGGCATCAAAACAGTCGGGATTTGCAGTACGCTGCATTTACGATTGTCCGGCTCCTGCCCTGGCCAATGCAGGCCCCGATCAGCTTTCAATTGCCGGAACCGTTGCAACCCTGGCTGCAAATACCCCCCCTCCGGGCGAAACCGGAACATGGAGTATTCTGAGTGGAAACTCTGGCGCCTTTGAAAATACCACAAGCCCCACCAGCAGTTTCAGCGGCAAACCTTCACAAAGCTATTCGCTCCTCTGGACCCTTTCCAACGGTTGCGGGTGTGCACATTTCGACACTGTGACCATATCCTTCGCCGCTCCTGTCAATACCTGCCCTGGTACTCCATCGGTAACATATTTGGGAACCATTTATAATACCGTACAGATCGGAACACAATGCTGGATGCGCGAAAACCTCAACGCCGGACTGATCAAATCGAGTTACCAGGCTCAAACCAATAACGGAATCATCGAGAAATATTGCTACCTGGATCTTCCCGCAAACTGTGATTTTTATGGCGCCTTTTACCTGTGGGATGAGATGATGAACTATTCGGCAAGCTCAAATGCCATCCCCAGCGGGGTGCAGGGGATCTGTCCGCCTGGCTGGCATATTCCCAGCGACGCCGAATGGGATGTTCTGACTGCTTTTCTGGGTGGTTCCGGAATCGCGGGTGGTAAACTGAAAGAAACAACTTTTGCAAACTGGTTTAATCCCAATTCAGGAGCTTCCAATGAAACCGGATTTACCGCCCTGGGAACAGGCGACCGGGGATGGGATGGTTCCTTCAGTGCACTGAAGGTGCGAGTACAGATCTGGAGCAGTTTCGACCAGTGGATGAGGAGAATGAACCACGGAAATTCAATTTTGGAACGGTCGCCTCCGAACAGCTCGGCAGGCTACAGCGTGCGTTGCCTGAAAGATTAATGATGTTTAACCGGATCAAAATAGGATATTCAAACCTGAAAAAGTTGCTGCTGCTTTTTTGGATGACCGGTATATTCATTATTCCGGTATCAGGGCAAAATGCTCCCAAAACCTATATTGATTCCGCCAGATTTTGTCCTGGAACCTCCATCCTCCTGCCAGTAACCATTACCGATTTCGATTACATCGGCTCATTTACACTTACCATCCAATACGACTCTACAGTCCTGGTTTTCGACAGCGCCGGCACCTTCGTCAATTCACAGTTCACGGGAACGGTTTACAATGCCTCCCCGGTTGGCTCCGGAACCCAACTCAAACAGGTCATCCTGGTCTGGGCGGGACTCACGCAGGTAACACTGGCCGATAACGCCACCCTCGCGAGCCTGGCTTTTAACTATCTGGGAGGCACCACCGCACTGACATTCGATAATACCTCCGGCGGGGGCACCCTTTGTGAATACGCTGATTCCCTGAGCGCCCCGCTCATTGATTTTCCTACTTCCCAATTCTATTTCAACGGTTTCGTGGGGCCCTTCACCCCCGTTTCGGTGTCCATCACTGCGAACGCCGGCAATCTGTGTACCGGGGATACCGTCACCTTCACCGCTACTCCCGGCGGTGTGGCAGGCACACCGCAATATTCCTGGTATGTAAATGGAGTCATCATGAAACAGACCCAAAACTGTTCCTCGCTGACCAACGGGATCATTGCCTGTTTTCCCTTCAGCGGCGATGCCTCCGATCAAAGCGGAAACGGGAATAATGGCACGGTCAACGGCGCCTCCCTGACCACCGACAGGTTTGGATATACAAACAGCGCGTACGCCTTCGATGGAACCGACGACGAGATAGTCGTCGCCAACTCGCCATCTCTCAGCCCCTCTTCCATCACTCTTTCCCTATGGGTAAAACCCGATACCCTTTTCTGTTACAATACATTTATCGCCAAAGGAGGCAATGCCCAGGGTTATGGTTGCACAACACAGTATGACATGTATTACTGCGACCTTTTTCATTACCTCAGCAGCGATTCCTATATGCCAAGCTATCAATTCACCTCCGTCAACCCCATTCAGCAGGATCAGTGGCAACACCTTGTTCTGACCCATACCGGAACCAATGTCAGATATTACCGGAACGGGGTACTCGACAAGGCCGTTACCGATGGGCCCCAGTTTGCCGGGCCGAACGGATTTAACCTCTATATCGGAACCGAAGTATCGCACCGGGCAGACCTCTTTTTCAAAGGAAAGATCGATGACGTGTCGATCTACAACCGGGTCCTGTCCGACGCAGAAGTCCTGGCCCTGTACAACGCCGGTGATTCCACTTTCAGTTACGTTCCCAACGATGGGGATTCGGTGTGGTGCGTGGTAAACTCAGGCATCTACTGTTCAGCAGTTGCTCCCGACACTTCTAATATCATAGTCATGACGGTGAATCCTGTGCTGCCGGTAAGCGTTACCATTACAGCTTTAACCGATACCGTCTGCCAGGGCGACACCGTCTGCTTCACCGCCAACATCACCAACGGAGGTACCG
>CAYWHQ010000187.1:0-6247 GCA_964457665.1 uncultured Prolixibacteraceae bacterium
GAACATCTCATTGCCGGAGGTATTGATTTCCGGACCAAGGTTGGTCTTTACCCAGGCGCCGCCTTTTCCCGACCTGCGTGCCATCCAGATATCCTTACCGCCCTGACCGCCCGGAAGATCAGCGGCGAAAAATATTATCTTCTCATCGGAGGTTACCGTTGGATGGCCAAAAATAAAAGTAGAATCTCCGCCCAGGTCGACTTTTTCAGGTTCGCCCCAGGAACTTCCTCCTGTACGGCTTGCTTTGTATATGGCACATCCGTTCTTCTTTTTTGGTTCATTCCAGCAGCGGGTGAAATAGAGACTTGTGAAGCGGCTGTTGTATTCAGCGGCCCCCTCGCTGGCGCGGGTATTGACCATGTTGGTTTCATCGAGGGGGACTGGTGCGCTCCAGTCTCCTTTTTGGTCCTTCCTGGCGAAAAACAGATCGGAGAACTCGAGGCCCGACCAGTTGTCGATCTCCTTGCCGCTGCTGGCATTGCGGTTCGATGTGAAGATAATGGATCTGTACTTTCTGTCGGCAAAGGAGGGGGCAAATTCATCTTCCCGGGTACACAGCTTTTTTTCGAGATTTACCTCATATTTTGAGGGATTGCTGATGAAGGCCAGCGCCATTTCGCACGAGGCGATGGATGCGGCTGCTTTCTCATCTCCGGGTATCATTTCCAGGTAAGCTCCATATTGTTTAAGGGCCTCTTCATAGTTCCCGTTCGACTTTAAGGCATCCGCATAATAGACGAGGATCCTGGGATTATCCTTCACATATTTCACGTTATTGACCAACCGCTTGTAAGCTATCTCCGCTTTACGCATGTTGTTCATCATGCGATGGCATTCTGCCATTCTGAAGGATATCCGGTCGCGTTCGGTCTTGTTGTTTTTAACCCTGGAATAGGCTTTCTGGTATTTCTGCAATGCTACCAGAAACATCTGATCTGCAAATGCCTCGTCGGCCGACCGGGTTAATCTGTTCTGAGACATCACAACAGCAGGCAGGACGAGAAGCAACAGAAGGAATGTACGAAGGAAATGGAGCCTCATCAGTATCGGTTTATTCGGATAAACGTACAAAGATAGTCATTAAGTATAATAAAAAAAGGCGCCCCATCGATGAGGCGCCTTTAAGTATGGAAATCTTTTACTTTGACTTTTTCGCGAGTCCTTCTTTCGCTTCCTTTCTTCTTTTCATCCAGGTGATGATCTCATAGGAGATGGGTGTGGCGACAAAGATGGAGGAATAGGTACCGACAATAACCCCGACCAGCATGGCAAAGGTAAAGCCCCTGAGAACCTCGCCTCCGAAAATGAATATTACGATCAGGGTGAGGAGGGTTGTTCCGGATGTGTTGATCGTTCTGCCCAGGGTAACGTTGATGGCGCCATTGATATTGATGGTAAGATCGCGTTTGGGATAGAGACTGTTATATTCCCGGATCCTGTCGAAGATGATGACCGTATCCATAATGGAGTAACCGATCACTGTCAGGATGGCTGCAATGAACGACTGATCAACCTCCATGCTGAAGGGCAGGATGCCGTGGAAAATGGAGAAGATTCCCAGAATGATGAGGGTGTCGTGAAAAAGTGCGGCAACCCCACCCAGGCCATACTGCCAGTTTTTGAACCGGATGGCGATATAGATGAAGATGATGACCAGCGAAAAAACAACCGCCATTACGGCTTGCCAGATTAGGGCAAAAGAGATTACAGGATCGATGCGTTGCGAACTGAATTCACCACGGCTCTTTCCCTGGTCACTGGATTTGAACTCTTCATAGTCGATAGGGCTTTTATAGAAGGATTGCACCCCTTCAAAAAGTTTGTAATCAACAATGGAGTCGGCTTCCTGCGAAAGGTCATCGATGAGGTATTTGGTTGTGATCTTTACCTGGGTGAGGGGGCCAAAGGTTTTTACCTCAGGAGCGATACCAAAGCTTTTACCCAGTGATTCCCTGATGTTGTTGGTAGAGACTTCCTGGTCGAACCGGACGATATAACTGCGGCCACCGGTGAAATCAAGGCCGGGTTCCAGCCCTCTGAGCAGGATAAACACGATACCGATGGTAAGCAGTGATGCGGAGAAGACATAAGCTTTCTTTCGCCAGCTGATGAAATCGAACGTAAGGTTGGTAAAGAGGTTTTTGGTAAATCGGTTTCCGACGGAGATCGGCATGTTGTGGTCAAGCATGTATTCGAAGAACAGTCTGGCGATCAGCACCGCGGTAAAGAGGGAGATGAGAAGGCCGATCACCAGGGTGGTGGCAAAACCCTGGACCGGGCCTGAGCCGAAGATGTAGAGGACAATACCGGTGAGAATGGTAGTGACGTGACCGTCGATGATGGCAGAATAGGCATGCCGGTAACCATCCTTGACCACCAGTCTCATCCCTTTCCCTGCTCTTATCTCTTCACGCATGCGTTCATAGATGATCACGTTCGAGTCGACGGCCATGGCAAGGGTCAGCACGATACCGGCAATACCGGGGAGGGTGAGCACTGCGCCGAGCGACGCCATCACCCCGAAAAGGAAGAAAACGTTGGCAAAAAGCGCAATGTCTGCCACATTACCGGCTCGGTTGTAATAGAGGGTCATGTACAGGAGTACAATGACAAATGCGATGATGAAGGAGATCAGGCCTGACTGGATCGACTCCCTTCCGAGGGATGGACCCACGACCTCCTCCTGCACGATACGGGCCGGAGCCGGCAGTTTACCTGCCTTCAGGATGTTGGCAAGGTCCAGTGCTTCTTCCACCGACATACCACCGCCGGTGATGGAGGACATCCCGTTGGGTATCTCGCTGCTGACATTCGGATAGGAGTATACATATCCATCCAGGACTATGGCGATCTGCTTGCCGATGTTTTCACCGGTAAGCCGTTTCCAGATTCTGGCTCCTTCCGAACTCATCGACATGGAAACCTCCACCCGTCCGTTCTGATCGTAGTCCTGGCGGGCATTGGTGATCACATCGCCGCCGAGGGCGGGGGAGCCATCGCGGCTGGTAACTTTGAGCGCCACCAGCTCAAGGATATCTTTGGCTTCTTCGTCGCGGGGTTTAACAGTCCATGCCAGTTTCATATCCCGCGGGAAAAGATTCCGGGTCATCCTGAGCATATTGTTAATCCTTGCGGTATCTTTGATAAAGGCGCGACCTACCATAGCCGTCTGTCCAGGCATGTACTGACCATCCTGGGTCTGGTATATGGCCGGGTTCAGATAAGCAAAAAGAGGATTGGTCCTGGCGTATTCATCAAACGACTGATCTTTTGCTCCGGAAGCTGACCGGGCAGTATCTTTTCCCAGCTGATCGAGCAAAACATTGGCTTTGCTGGTATCGGCCGGTGTTGTGTCAATACCGGATGTCAGGTCTGTCTTCTTTTCCGCCAGTTGCTGCTTGTTGACGATTGCTTTTTCTGTTGCCAGAGAGTCCGATGCCAGGGTACTGTCGGATTGCGCGGTTTCAAGACCGGCATTGAGAATGGAGACCAGGCGTTTGTTTGCTTCTGCAAAATAGGTATACAGATCAGGATACTGGTAGGTTTCCCAGAATTCAAGCTGGGCAGTTCCCTGTAAAAGTTTTCTGACACGTTCCGGTTCCTTGATACCCGGTAGTTCGATCAGGATCCTTCCGGCAGTCTGGAGCCGCTGGATGTTTGGCTGAACCACACCAAACCGGTCGATTCGGGTGGCCAGGATATTATAGGTTCTGTCGATGGCGGCATTGGTCTCTTCCCGGATGACATTAATCACCTCCTCGTTGGTAGAATTGAAAGTAACCCTGTCCTTCAGTTCCACAGTGCTGAAGATGGCAGCAAGTTTTGCATTGGGATCTGTTTCACGGAAGCTCTCGTAAAACAGGTCAACAAAGTCGGCTGTGCTGTTCTTTTCTTTCTGAATGGCAAGGTCCAGCGCTTTGGTAAACGTCGGGTCCTGGTTGTTTCCCGAGAGTGCGCGGATCACGTCCGGAACCGATACCGCCATGGTAACGTTCATCCCCCCTTTGAGGTCGAGACCAAGGTTGATCTCTCTTTCCCGGACATCTTTCAGGGTATATTTTTTCAGCAGGATGTTAAAAACATTAACACCGGCCATCGAATCGTTATAATACTCGATACGGGATCTTGTGAGTGAATCGGTCAGAAATTTCTCCTTGACAGCATCACCTTTGGCCATCGCCCTGGCTGTTTGGGCAACAACAGGGGAATCGGCATACTTTTCGGCCCTCGTGGAATAGTAATAGCTGATTCCTGTGAAGGAAAGCTGGAAAAGGCAAACCAATCCAAAAACAATAGCAAAAAACTTGACAACGCCTTTATTCTGCATGAGATCAGGGATTTGAAAATTAAGGGCGCAAAATTAGACTTTTTTCGGGAAATATCAAATACAATTCTTATTTATCGAGTGGTATGGTTCCCTTGTTCACGGTACCCGGGAGGAGGACAAGCCTGAATTTCCGCCATTCAGATGCCGGGTAACGGTTGCGGGTAACCTCTTCATCGGCTCTCCGGATGTTGAATTGCTCATCATTATGCACCAGAAGCCTGCGGTTTCCTTCAAAGATCTGTTCGGACAGGGTTGTCATGGCCCAGTAACCAACGGTATCACCCGGGTTGACGACCGGAAAAGCAGTGAGCACAGCACCGGGATTTACCGTATACCAGCCTCGTGTTGTCCAGGATTTTTCGGAGGCCTTGAAATGGGCCAGTGCAACCATAACCGGCTCTTTCTGGTTGTTTTTCAGCAGGATCTGGCCCGACAGGGGAGTGACAGCCAGGATCAGGATGATGTACATCCATAGCAGTGTTCTTTTCAGCATGTTTATTGGTTTTTGGAATAGACGGATTGGAGGATTTTTGTAGCACGGTTGCGAAATCCCGGTGGTTCCATGTCCATCCGGAGCTCGAGGATACCTGTAAGCTCGAACAGGAGTCCGGGTTCACTTTGCGACAATTTATAAAGAATGTTCATGGCATGTACTTTAACTGCAACCGGCTCATCGGGGGAGGTCAGATAATCAAAACAGAGGGTGAGCAGGTCGCCGGCCTGTGCCTGCGGGATCAAACTCCGGTCAAGCATTCTCAGTATGTGACGATGAAGAGCAGTGTGACATGCGACGGGAAGCAGGCCGATCAGCTGCCCGAGGATATCTTCATGCAGCATCTCAGGATGCTCTTCTGTCATTGTATCTACTACCCACGCTGCCTTGCGGCTTTCCGGTTCCGTATTGAGCAGCATCAGCTGCACCAGATAAGCGAAGATTTCAGCATTCTCCTGAGCCATGCCGGCAACCAGATCAATATGTCTGCGACCTGTTCCGGTACCTAATAATTCGGTGATCTGCTCCAGTTTAATCTCAATTGGCATGGGTATATAATATTTCAGTTTACGATCTTATAATAAGATTAAAATAGATTACATTTGCACAAAAATACAAAAGTAAGTAACCCGGATAGGGAAAAAAGACTTAATCCGAAATAAACGGAGTAAAAAATGAGAATCAAGTATTCGGATCTTATAGAGCAAACCTTTGACTTCCCGCAGGGTGATTTCAAGGTTCTGGAGCATGAGCTTTACTGGCATGATGTATCCCTGATGGACATCATCAAGCAGTATGGAACACCGGTAAAAATCACATATCTGCCAAAGATATCATTGCAGATCCAGAAAGCGAAGCGCCTTTTCAATGTGGCCATGGCCAAGGCCGACTACCGGGGCGACTATCATTACTGCTATTGCACCAAAAGTTCGCATTTCAGTTTTGTTCTGGAAGAGGTGCTGAAAAATGATGTGCATATTGAAACCAGTTCGGCTTTTGATATTCCGATTCTCGAGAACCTTTCTGAACGGGGGATGCTGAGGAAGGATAACTTCATCGTTTGTAACGGATTCAAACGACCAAATTATCTCGAATACATCTCCGGACTGATCAATAACGGATTTATCAACACCATCCCTGTGCTGGATAATATGTATGAGCTGGAAGAGCTCGATAAATCCATTCAGGTAAAAGCAAAAATCGGAATCAGAATTGCCTCGGAAGAGGAACCCAAGTTCGATTTTTATACCTCACGTCTCGGCATCCGGTACAATGATATCATTCCGTATTACATTGAAAAGATAAGGAACAACCGGAAATTTGAACTTAAAATGCTTCACTTCTTTATCAATACGGGGATCAAGGATGATGCCTACTACTGGAATGAGCTGAATAAAAGTGTCAATGCCTATTGTGAACTGAAGAAG
>CAYWHQ010000188.1:0-6243 GCA_964457665.1 uncultured Prolixibacteraceae bacterium
AGCAATTCAAGAAATTTGGTTTGATGCTTCAGACTCTCCTCAAGCCTTTTCCGCTCTGTGACATCTCTTGCCGAACCCACTACACCGATGAGCTGACCACTGTTATCGTAAAGCGGCGCCTTGTGAACATCAAGGAAGAGGAACTTACCCTGTACATTCCCAAACTCATCAAACTGCAAGGGTTTCATCTCTTCAACCGTAATGGAATCCGAGTCCCTGCATATCTCTCCGAAGGTATGCCATCCGGGGTTTTCGGGTTGTGCCTGGCGTTCGCGCAGGGCAAAGAACATATCGGTCTTTCCCAGGGGCTCTTCTGTATCCCTTGCATTCAGCAGGTTGTTGCAGATGGACTTGTTGGCGAAAATATACTCCTTTTTCAGGTTTTTTGCCCAGAGCATATCAGGCATGTTGTCGGCCAGAAGGCGCAGCAGGGTTGAGAGTTCCCGGTATTTTTTTTCGCTCGCCTTCAGTTGTTCTTCTGCATGTTTGCGTTCGGTGATGTCATGGAAAACCACGATGCCTGCCCTGATTTCACCCGATGAATCACGGATCGGGGCCGAATTTGCCGACACATAGCGGTCTTCGCCCGAAGCATGCCGGATGATAACCTCTTCATTGCACACAGTTTCACCTTTGAGGATGGCCCGCGATAACGGCAACTCCTCTGAGGGGACCGGCGTGCCGTCAAGCCGCAAAGTTTGCCACGAAATGGAATGTTTGCTTACATCAATACCTGTCAGCGGAAGTTCCGAATCTCCCCTGATACCCAATGCGGCCTCATTTGCCCATCGGATCGTGACATCAGGCGCGTCGGCTATCAATATACCTGATGGCGACTGGGCAAGCGCTGACTGAAGGATCAGCATCGCAGATTCCCTTTCCTTTTCCGCCTGTTTGCGTTCAGTGACATCTGTGAAAGAAACGGCAATATGCGAACCATCGGTTTGCCATGCATTAACCGTGTACCATTCACCGGTTCCGGGAAAGAAATGCTCCAATGCGGCGATTCCGTTTCTTTCGAAAATCTTTTCGTAAAGGCCTGTCAAACCTGAATCTTTACTTCCCGGACCGGAAAGGACCTGGCGGACTGTCAGACCGTCCAGTTTTTTATGCCTGGTGTTGATGAGCCTTGTAAAAGCTTCGTTTACCCCGATGAACCTGTAATCCTCGTGTCTGCCCTGATCATTGCGAAGAATTTCATGATGCACGCAGGGAAACGGGGCGTTGCGGAAAAATTGCCTGAAGATGTTGTTATTTTTCATAGATCAGCACTCGTTTCATTCAACATTAACCCAGAAAAGCAATCACCGAAATCGATCCATTCATATTTTGTCTTAAAGATATATCAAATTTTGTAAATCAATGACACCGTAGCCGAATTACTGCAGATCTTACCTGATGGCTCGGTATTTGTCATGACCTTTGCATAATACAATCTATAGTAAGACCAAATCCAGATAAAATATTTATCAACAACAAGGCCATGCAACGCTTTCTGAATATTTTCCATCCATTCCTGATGCTCTTTTTTTTCATGATGCCTGCAATATTGTCAGGTCAAACAGGCACCATCAAGGGAAAGGTATTCAATCTGAAGAACAATGAACCGGTTCCTTTCGTCAATATTATTGTAGAGTCGATACCAACCCTCGGCGCAACCAGCGATATCAGCGGGAATTATATCCTGACGGGCGTAACTCCGGGATTCGTCCGGATCGTTGCCTCCTCCGTGGGCTTTAAGAAGTATGTTTCGGAGGAGGTCATGGTCACCAAATCACACCCGTCATTCATTGATATTGCTCTGGATGAGGAGGTGATCAACCTCGACGATGTAGTGGTCAAACCATCGGCCATCGTGCGGAGAGAGGAGAGCCCCGTGTCGATGCAAACACTCTCCATCAGGGAGATAGAGACGAGCCCGGGGGCAAACCGCGATATCTCCAGGGTGATCCAGTCGCTGCCCGGGGTGGCCTCGTCGGTGGCTTTCCGCAACGATGTGATCGTTCGCGGGGGAGGGCCGTCGGAGAACCGGTTTTATCTCGATGGGATCGAGATTCCCTATATCAACCATTTTGCCACGCAGGGTGCATCGGGCGGACCGGTCGGAATCATCAACACCGATTTCCTGCGCGAGGTGGAACTTTACTCTGGCGCTTTCCAGGCCCGCCGGGGTAACGCGCTGAGTTCGGTCCTTGAGATGCGCCTGATCGATGGGAACCGCGAAAAATTCGGAGGCCGGTTCACCATTGGGGCCAGCGATCTGGGGTTAACCCTTAACGGACCGATCACAAAAAATTCATCGGTCATCTTCTCTGTCAGAAGGTCATACCTCCAGTTTTTGTTTGGCCTGCTCGGACTGCCATTTCTTCCGACCTATAATGATTACCAGTTGAAATATAAGATCGACATCAACAGAAAAAACCAGCTGACCCTGATCTCGCTCGGATCGCTTGACAACAACAAGCTGAATACGGGTATCAGTAATCCCACGGAGGATCAGCGGTTTATTCTGGGATATCTGCCTGAATATAAGCAGTGGAGCTATGCCATCGGGCTGGTGTACCGTCACTTCAGGGAGAAAGGATACGGGACCTGGGTGGCCAGTCGTAACATGCTTAACAATGAGGAGATAAAATACATGAACAACGTGGAGCTCCCCGACAGTCTCATCCGCAATTACCGTTCTCAGGAGATAGAGAACAAATTCCGCTATGAAAACTTCCTGGAATACGGAAACTGGAAGGTCGGGTTTGGCGCCGGGCTGGAATATGCAAAATACAATAACGAAACTTTCCAGAAGACCTTCCTGAGAGATTCGCTGCTGACACTGAATTACAGCTCCACCCTCGATCTTTTCAAGTGGTCGCTCTTTGGCCAGGTAACCAAGCCCTTTTTTAACGACAAACTCACCCTCTCCCTGGGGATCAGGATGGATGCGAACAACTACAGCGATCTGATGAACAACCTGCTGACGCAGACCTCGCCGCGTTTCAGCGCTTCATGGAATTTCACCGGCAACTGGTTCCTCAATTTCAATACCGGAAGATATTTTCAGTTGCCGGCATACACCACGCTGGGGTACCGGGATAACAAAGGTGATCTGGTGAACGATTCGCTCGGACTGAAATATATTTCGGCCGACCATTTTGTGCTGGGGCTGGAATGGCTTCCCAAACAAACAGCAAAATTGTCGCTGGAGGGCTTTTACAAGCTTTACCGCGATTACCCCCTGTCGCTTTTCGACTCGGTTTCGCTGGCCAGTAAAGGATCAGGCTACGATGTGTACGGTAATGAGCCTGTAGTTCCGATATCCAAAGGCAGAGCCTATGGATTCGAGGTTTTTATCAGGGATTCGGATTTTTACAAGTTCAATGTCCTGATCAGCTATACCTTCGTCCGAAGCGAATTCACCAACTGGTCGGGGGCCTACTTTCCTTCGGCCTGGGATAACCGCCATCTGCTCAATGTTACACTGGGGCGGAAATTCAAATACAACTGGTCGGTTGGTATGCGGTACCGTTTTGTGGGCGGTACGCCATACACCCCTTATGACGAATATACCTCGAGCCTCGTGAATGCCTGGGATGCGCAGGGCAGAGGCTATTTCGACTACGACCGATTCAATACCCTGAGGCTCCAGTCAACCAATCAGCTGGACATACGGATCGACAAGGGTTTCTTTTTCAGAAAATGGTCCTTCATGCTTTACGTCGACGTGCAGAATGTCCTGGGATTGAAATTTGACCAGCCCGACGCCCTTGTAAACACCCAACCCGACGGGTCGACCATCAAATACATTGATGACAAGGGAAACGAGCGGTACCAGTTACGCTATATCCCTTCCACGGCCGGGACAATACTCCCCACCGTCGGTATCATTCTCGATATCTGATGTCAGCGTATCCGGTACAGCCTGCAAGCCCCCGAACTGTAAACCAATTCTGAATGGTCGTTCAGGATCCGGTCGAGTGTTTCATAAAAGTATCCCCACCCGGGATCGAATGATCCCAGCAACAACACGTAGTCGGTTTTTCGCAGTCCGCCCCGGCCGGTCTCTTCACCTTTCAAATAATGTGTCTGCTTCCTGAGTGTGTCGCCAACCCAATAGTTCGGCCTGCTCTCGTCGTTCCAGACCAGGGGGAAGTATCCCTGTGTACATTCATAATTATAGGCCATGGCCACGGGTTTCTCCATGGCGGCATAATCGGCAAAATGGCCTGTCTGATGTCCGGTGAGCATGTTTACGGGCAGGACAAAGCTGCCGGGCAGGATCTTTTGGCCGGCAGTGTGGCAGGCGGCTGCCAGGGTCTGGTAGTAACCGAACTTATCGAAAAGGGTGTAGGAGTGCTTGTAACTGATACCGATACCGGCTACGGCCGCTCCGATCATGATCCATTCCCGGATGTGTGTTGCTGAAAGGAGCAGGATAAGAACAAGTATCGAAAAGTAGCAGATCCTGTCGGTGATGTAGCTTCCTGTACCGAGGGAGTCGGGCATCACGAAACACAGCGTGGAGAAAAACAAGAAAGTTGAGGTTATCCACAGCCCGGCTGGGAAGTTTCTCCACAACGACCTCTTCCTGATGGCCCCGATCATGGCTGTCAGAACAAGCAGGCCGATGGCCAGCGCAAGGAACCGGATCGATTTCCGTTCCGCCACTACGTCGAGAGAGGTCAGCGGCGCCAGGTAGATGAATTTGTCGAGGATGACCGGAATACTCAGATATCCGGCTTCGCCGGGGCCGACCCTGCCGGAAAAAAAGAAGAACGACAATATCAGGGGGATCATTCCGGCTGCGAGGAGCAGGAGACTCTTCCCTAATACAGACCGGAACCATAACGGATAGTTTGTTTGCCCCGGGCCGGTATTACTTTTACCGGTCAGGATGATGTGCAGGAACAGCGCGATCCCCAGCAATCCAAAGGTCAGGATGTGCGAAAAATAGGTAAGCAGCAAGAGCAGCGCCAGGAGCATCATTCTGATGTACTGGTGCTTCATCTCCGCTGTTCTTACCCAGAAAGAGAGGGTATAAAAGAAAAGTATGATGCTGATACAGAAATTATAGAATCCGTAAACCAGGAATATGGATTGGGCAAAAGGGAAGATGAGCCAGGAGAGCCAGGGAGTACGATCCGACACCGCACGCATGAGGCTGCGGAAGGAATAGGGGATCCCGAGCAGAAGGAGTGCCAGCAAAATCTTTTCCGATAGGGCAGGGCTCAGCAAGGTCATCAGCCCGGCCAGCAGGGCGTGACCGGTCCAGTTGGGTACCGGCTCAGGATTGAACCGGTAAAAACTTTCCAGAAACGGATTGTCAGACAACAGGAGCTCTTTGATAATAAAAGCATTGGAGAGGTGTGACGGACCATCCATCGAAGGGAAATACGAAAGCAGGATGAACGGCAGCATGTTTAGCAGCGCCAGAGCGGCAAATAGTGATGGTTCGGTCAGTCTCCTGATCATCGGATGTCGGAATGATAAAGCAGGAAATCGCGGATCAGCGGGATCTGATCAGGATCAATCCCGTTGCGGATCAGCCAGGGAATATCTTCATTGAAGGCGTCGAGGAATTCGCTTTGCCGGATCTTTCCGGTTGACAATCCTTTGCGGTAAAGATCGAGGGCTTCGGTGCGCCTTCCTGTGGAAAGCAATACATGACCGGCATTCATCAGGTCGAATGGGGTAGGTTCCGGTTGTTCGCGGAGGATCTCTTCGCAGATCCCGGCAGCTTGTTCAGGTTTTCCCATGACAAAATAGCACCAGGCCAGGGGCCGGAGGTATTTCAGATTTCCTGGCGCCATAAAGCTGGCCCTGGAGTATAAATTCAGCGCCTCGTCGAAGTTCTCAAGCCCGAGGTAGCATTGCCCTGCCTGGGAAAGAAGGTTCAGGTCGTCGGGCTGGATCCGGAGTGCGTCGAGGAAATATTGCAGCGCCTCCTGGTACTGCTCCAGCTTCAGCGAACACCAGCCAAGTTTCTTCAGTACCCATAACCGGTTGTCGTCAAAAAGCTCTGCTTT
Source organism: uncultured Prolixibacteraceae bacterium (assembly GCA_964457665.1). Lineage (GTDB taxonomy): Bacteria > Bacteroidota > Bacteroidia > Bacteroidales > FEN-979 > CAYWHQ01. The sequence continues at coordinate 6,018 of CAYWHQ010000188.1, forward strand.
ACGGTAATAATCGATGGCCTGCCTGAGCATGCCGGTCTTCTGAAAGGCATACCCGATCTTTTCGTAGATCTCGCCTTTGGGACGGTCGTGCCGTAACAAATGTTTATAGAGGGAGATCGCTTCGGCATAGTGTGCTCTCTCGAAGAAGAACTCGGCCAGCCTTCCGGTGAGCTGACTTCTGTCGAAAAAAGTGGTATAAAAGTAAAATCTGTTGAAATAGAATTGC
>CAYWHQ010000189.1:0-6198 GCA_964457665.1 uncultured Prolixibacteraceae bacterium
GAGAATCCCGAATCCCTGATCCTGGGAGCAAGAAACATGGACCAGAAAGGGATACCGGGAACATCCACCTTCGGGCATCGATTCTCTATCTTCTGGTTCCGTGTCGAGACCGGACTCAAAGTTGAGGACGTGCAAACCGGATTCCGCCTCTATCCCCTCACTCATGTCGCAAGGGTAAGGAGGTTCTTTACCACCCGGTTTGAATTTGAAGTGGAGATACTGGTCAGGCTGGCCTGGAGAGGAGTTAACATCATGACGGTGCCCGTGAATGTCTACTACGCCCCGAAGGGCGAAAGGGTATCCCATTTCCGGAAAGGACCCGATTTCGCCCGGACCAGCCTGCTGAATACGATCCTGGTTTTTGCTGCTTTATTGTGGGTAAGGCCGTTTCATTATGCTAAAGGACTAAGGAAGAAATCGTGGAAGGAATTTTTCAGGGAAACAATCCTGAACAGCAGCGAGTCAAACGCAAAGATAGCCTGGTCGGTAACCGTTGGCGTCTATGTGGGCGTAATGCCTTTCTGGGGATGGCAGACCCTGCTGGCGCTGGGCCTTGCTTACCTTTTTAAACTTAACAAGGCGATCACCATTGTTGCATCCAACATCAGCCTGCCACCTATGATCCCTTTCATCCTGTTCGGAAGCTTTTTTACGGGAGGCTGGGTGCTTGGCAACGATATCTCCGGTTTGCAGTTCACCTCGGGGATCGACTTCAACTGGATCAAAAGGAACCTGGTGCAATATGTCGTCGGCAGCTTCGTCTTCGGACTGGTACTGGCCCCGCTGATAGGGCTGATCACCCGTGTGCTCCTTGGTTCGTTGAGAAAAAAGAGGTAAGATGGCCGGATTGTTCATATTCCTTTACCTCTTTTTCCGGAAACAACAGGTGGCCTTCTATGCTTTCCTGGTCGTCGTCGTCTCCCTGATCCTGTTTTTTGCCTCCCGGATCCGATTTGAAGAGAACATTTCCGGTATTTCCGGAACGGATGAAAAGCTGCAACTCGACGAGTATGTGATCCGTAATTTCCGGTTTGCCGAGAAGATCGTGATCCATTTGCGTGCTTCCGGCACTGCCGGGATTATTTCACCCGAAAAGCTCACTGAGGCTGCGGATACCCTTGGTAAAATACTTACCATCACCGCTGATCCCTCCCTCATCCGGACCATGACCGTCAGGATAGACGATACACTGGCTGGGTATCTTCAATCGCTGGTGATGAAGCACCTGCCGGTATTTCTGGACGAGACCGACTACCCGATCCTCGATTCGCTGGCCGATCCTTCCCGGATTCCATTGAGCGTGGCTTCAGTTTACCGCATCATGGTCACTCCGGCGGGTATGGCCATGCGCAATCATCTCCTTACCGATCCGATGGGTTTCGCGGGGCCTGCCCTTCAGAAGCTCAGAAGCCTCCAGGTCAGCCGGGATTTCACCCTTTACGACGGTTATGTGGTCACCCCCGACCTACGGCATCTGCTCATCTTCCTGACCCCGGCAAATCCTCCCGGCGAAACATCCGGGAACTCCCGTCTGGTTTACGCACTCGACCAGGTCATCGGAACAATGAAAGTCATTTTTCCGGAGGTAAGGATCGACTATTTCGGATCCCCGGCCGTGGCAGCCGGTAACGCCGAAAGAATCAGGAACGATATCCTCCTAACCCTGATCATCGCCCTGGTCTCCATTACCTTGTTCATCGGACTCTATTACAGGAATTTCCTCATTCCGCTGATGAGCTTTCTGCCTGCCCTGTTCGGTGCCGGCCTCGCCCTCGCCATCATTTCCGCGGTCAAAGGTACCATGTCGGTGATCGCCCTGGGTATTGGATCCGTCATGCTCGGACTGATCGTCGACTACGCCCGTTACATCATCAACCATTACCTTCTCCGGAATGATCCGGTAAGCGTGCTGAAGGATATGTCGGATACCATCATGATGTGTGCCATTACCTCGGCTGCTGCTTTCCTTTGCCTGGTATTCCTTGACTCAGCCGTCCTGCATGATCTTGGCTGGTTCGCCGCCATCAGTGTTACAGGAGCTGCCCTTTTCGCGCTGGTTATCCTTCCTCAGTTTCCCGGAGCTGCCTGCAAACCCGTCACAAAGGTTCGCTTCCTCTCTGTAATAGACCGAATCAGCGACATGGACCTCTCGAAAATGAAGTGGATCGTGATCCCTGTGGCATTGATCATCCTGATAAGCCTTCTTTTTAGCCGGAAACCGGCATTTGAGGAGAACATGAACTCGCTCAACTACATGAGTCCTGAACTTGCCGGCGCACAGGCCGCGCTTGAGCAGATCGCCCCTTCCTCCCTGAAAAACGTTTATATTGTTGCCACCGGCAGCAACATGGAGTCGGCGCTTCCAGGCAATCAACGGGTCAGGAAGGGATTGGAACGGCTGCATCGGGAAGGCATCGTGCACGAGTTTTCAGGCATCGGCGCCATCTGGCTGCCCGAAAACGTCCAGGCCGAGAGGATAGGCCGCTGGAACGATTTCTGGAAGGACGAAAGGGGCAACCGCCTGCTGAACGTATTCATGGCGGAAGCCAGGGAAAAAGGTTTCAGCGCAGAGGCTTTTGCCTCTTTCGACTCCCTTTTGAACAAGAATTACCAACCGGTCCCTGCGCAGGTATACGACAACCTCGCCCGGGGGATCCTCGGGGAGTGGATCCACCAGACCCCTGAGCTTGCCATGATATCTACCGTGGCACGCACCGATGACACCCGGAAGCAAAAGATCTATGAGGCATTCGAAAACGACAGTCAGCTCGTGGTCTTCGACCGGCTAAACCTGACCGGCCGTTTTATTAAAGGAGTCAGGGCTGATTTCAACCTGCTGATCAACCTCTCGATGGTCTTTGTGACCCTGCTTCTGCTGATCTCCTTCGGACGTATTGAACTGGGCATCATGGCAGCCATACCGATGTTCGCGGCCTGGGCGATCACCCTGGGCTTCATGGCCGCAACGGGTATCCGGTTCAACATCTTCAATATCATCGTCTCCTCCTTCATCTTCGGTCTCGGGGTTGATTACAGCATCCTGATGGCCAACGGAATGCTGAAGCAATACAGGACCGGCAAAGATGAGATGCCCACCTACCGCCTTTCCATCCTGTTGTCGTCGGCCACCACGATTATCGGGACATCAGCCCTTTTCTTCGCCCGTCATCCCGCCCTGCATTCCATTGCGCTCATATCCGTCGCCGGGATGCTGTCGGTGGTGCTGGTGACCCTGGTAATAGAGCCCCTTCCGGCACGCTGGTTCCTGATCCGGCAGCAGGAACGGAAAAACACACCCATCCAGTTGCGCCATGTATTGTACTCAATCTTCGTGGCATGGATCCCCATAACGACCATTGCAATCATCCTGGTGATATACGGAAGCCTGATCAGCCCCCTTCTCCCGGTAACCAAAAAAAGGAAGCAGGAGTTATTTCACCGGATCTTTGCCACCCTGAGCAGGGGATATATCGCACTGAACTTTCGCCGTCATAATATTCTGATGAACACGGGCGGGGAAGATTTCAGGGAACCTGCCCTCATTGTATCAAACCACCAGTCGCTCATCGAGACGCCCGCTCTGCTGAGGCTTCACCCGGGCATTCTGATCATGACCAACCCCTGGGTATTCCGTCATTTTGTATTCGGTCCCGTAGCCAGGCTTGCCGGTTTCATTCCGGTCATGGAACATATTGATCAGACCGCGGAAGTGATCCGCAAAAGGATTCGCGAAGGTTACTCCATTCTCATCTTTCCGGAAGCCCACCGCTCCCCCGACGGGCACATCCAGCGGTTCCACCGCGGCGCTTTCTACATCGCGGAAAAGCTTCAGGCCGACCTTCTGCCCGTCGTCATTTTCGGCAGCGGCGACTACCTCCGGAAAGGTAACTTCTGGGGGCGCCCCGGCAGGTTATACATGAAGATACTCCCGCGCATCAAGGCTACCGGCCGATCTTTCGGGGATACCTACCAGGAACGTGCGCGCTACCTCCGGCAATACTATCGTGCTGAATATGCCGCACTGAAGCAGGAGGCCGGCGGACCAGGCTATTACGCCCCTTTTCTGCAACAGAGTTATCTTTTCAAAGGACCGGTGCTCGAATGGTACGTCCGCGTAAAGATGAAGCTTGAGGAGAACTTCATCCATTATCACCGGCTGCTGCCTTTACAGGGCGATATTCTGGATCTCGGTTGCGGATATGGCTACATTACCCTGATGCTGATGCTTTGCAGCGATGACAGGAATCTGACCGGGGTGGATTATGATGAAGATAAGATCCTGGTGGCGGAAAACTCCTATCTGATCAATAAACGGATCAGGTTTGTCCATGCCGATGTCATGCTTTTCGACATTACCCCGTCAGATGGCATCCTGCTCGGCGACACCCTGCACTACCTCACCCCGGAGGATCAGCAAACCCTCCTGGCCCGTTGTGCCGGAGCCCTGAAACCCGGCGGTGTCCTCCTCATCCGTGAAGCCGATGCCGGTATGCAACGAAAACACCGGCGGTCGAAACTCACCGAATTCTTCTCCACCCGCGGAGGATTCAATAAAACCAGGGATGATCATCCTGATCTCCATTTTACTTCAGAGACGATACTGCGCGACTTTGCACAAAAGAGCCGGCTTTCATTCGGTTCCATCGATACCTAGAAAATGGGATCGAACCGGTTTTTCCGGTTCATCAAATAATCCATCTTGCCAATCAATCCTTTACTTTATCTTTATAAAATGAAGGGAAGATCACGATCCAGATCCGCAATCTTGTTTCCAGGCCGCAGAGGCACCGGCTCAGCAGTGAGGACCCTGATCGTCGCATGCTGTTGTTCCCTGCTCAGTTCCTTTGTGGCCGGAGCCGGTAACGACACCCTGCAGCAGGATGGTTACCGGCGGATTGGTTTGCTTCTTAACGCCGGAACCATTTTCGTTCATTCAGCCAACGTGGAGAATACATCAGATTCAAGACCATTCGGGTTCATGCTCGAGTACAGCAAGCGTCTTCTGGGTGAAAAGGCGTGGAACAATTGTCATTGTTATCCCACACAGGGATTTCTCTTCGGTTATACCAATTACAACAACAGGGTATTGGGATTTGGAATGCACCTGGCCTACTTTCTCGAATATCCGTTTCTTCCTTATGCGAGGATTACCCCGGTACTCAGGGGATCATTCGGGCTGTCGTACGGCAGCCAACCCTGGCATTCCGTCCGCAATCCCGACAATCAGAGTTACAGCCTGCCCCTGAACGCCTTTCTGCAACTGCAGTTTGGCGGCGACTTCAGGATTTTTCCATCAGGGTTGCTGACAGTGAGGATCGAATACAATCATGTTTCCAATGGCGGCATAAAACTGCCCAATTCAGGAATAAACTGGCCTTCCGTTAGCCTGGGATACATCCATCTGGTAAACTATTCTGAACCACCGCGCCGTCCCAGAGTGCCGCTGGATAAAGCCGAAAAAAGATGGATTCGCAGAATAGAGGTTTCAGCCTCCGTCAGCACCAGGGAGATGGAGACCAGCAGATTACTCTGGATATATGGCGGAATGTTCACGATGGCGCGCAAGATAGCCCGTTTGCACACCTTCTCCGGAGCCGTTGAATGGCATTTCAGTGAAGTCCTGCAGCAGGAGATCCACCGGGTTGAGTCATCTGCCGGCGCCCACAGGGCAGCATTACTGGCAGGCCATGACTTTCTGATCGGCAGGTTTGTTTTTTCCCAGCAAATCGGCATTTACCTTTTCGACCAGTTCCGATACCATGATCCGTTGTATCACCGCTGGGGGCTGAGCTATGTTCACCGGACCGGTGTCTCCGTAGGCATCTCCCTGAAAGCACACCGTCATGTGGCAGAATTTACCGACCTGCGGATCGGTTTTCATTGGTAAATCGTACCTGGTAAACCGTACATCACAAAAGTCCCGCCTTCTGAAGTATCTCGCGCAGCTTCGGCTGGCTGACCGACAACTCCCGGAGTGAGTCAAGGACCCTTGCCTGCTCTTTTTTCACCGGCGCCAGGGAAAGTTTCCGGTCCCAGAAGGCAAACCCAAACACGCTCACCATCATCGTGGTGAAGATACCTATAATGGCCCAAAGGAAATTGAAGAGTTGATCAAAACGGGCGTTCATTTCGGAATTCAATGATTCCACTTTCTGCTCCGTCCGGATGATCCGGTCGCGGTCGTCGAGGGTAAAGGGA
>CAYWHQ010000190.1:0-6197 GCA_964457665.1 uncultured Prolixibacteraceae bacterium
GGGTAGAGATCCTGGGATGCGGGATGGTGGATCCGCAGGTACTGGAGAATTGCCATATCAGCAGCAGCGATTATTCCGGCTATGCCTTCGGTATGGGTATTGAAAGGATCACGATGCTCAAATACCAGATCAGGGATCTCAGGCTTTTTTTTGAAAACGACATACGATTTCTTCGCCAGTTCACCGGCAGTTACTGATTGTTTCAGCAGGCAAGACCTGTGCTTCTACCATCGTTTTTTTCTGAGTAGTTTTATCAGGAACCAGAAACCAAAGAAGCCGGCGAGGATGAAAATGGATGAGCCGATCCATCGCACATGTTCCCACTGTGATATGATTGAAGCTCCAATGATGAGTGATGCCAGTACAATGGCTACAGAGACGCGGGTGCTCGAAGAATCAATGTGCTCAACCAGCGGTTCGAAACCTTTCACTTCAATCTGTGTCCTGAACCTGCCTTCCTTGATCTTGTAAATGATCTCATTCAGGTCGGAAGGCAGCCCTGTGATCAGCCTGTAATACTCACGGAGGGAAGCGAAGACCTCCCGAGCAATAAATTTCGGGTGGAACTGCTGTGCAATCAGTTCCGTGGCATAGGGCTTCATCTCCCTGGCAAAGTCGATGCCAGGATTGAGTGTTACGGCAACCCGTTCAATGGCCATAAGTGCCTTGACAAGGAGGTAGATGGAAGGCGGTATGCGCAGACCGAACTTAACAAGAATATCCACCGATTCGTTCATGATCTTGCCAAAGTCCATCTCATCGATAGTCAGGAACCTGTAGTGGGCAAGCAGGTCCTCGATCCGGTGTTCCAGCTCCCGCATCCTTGCAAAGTGTCTCTTTCCGGATACAAGTAGCAGCGCTTCGGTCATCAGTTCCGGATCCCTTTCAAGGTAACCGAGGGTATATTTTCCAAGGAAATGGAGATGCTCACGCCGGAGGGATCCCATCATCCCGAAATCGATGAACGAGATCCTCCCGTCGTCCAATACAAAAAGGTTGCCCGGATGCGGATCGCCGTGAAAGAATCCATGCCGGAAAACCTGATCAAAGAAGAGACGGATAGCCTTTCGGGCCAGATCCTCCGTATTGTGGCCCTGTTCCCGAAGCAATCCGACTGATGACACTTTTATCCCATGGATATATTCCTCTATCAGCAGTCGTTGGTTTGTATATTGCATGAAAACCCTGGGAGTACAAATATCAGGGTCATCCCGGAAATTATGACCGAACCGTTTAACATTGGCTGCTTCATTCGAGAAGTCGAGTTCCTTGCGGATGGTTTTGCCGAACTCCTCAACGAGTCCTGCCACGTTGATGGCCTCCATTTCAGAATTATGGCGCTGCATTCGTGCGGCAAAATAGGCCATAAGGTGGAGATCCAGGTCGATCTTCCGTTCGATACCCGGCCGCTGGACCTTCACGCATACCTCTGTCCCGTCGAGAAGGACAGCCCTGTATGTCTGTGCCATGGATGCCGAACCAAGTCTTTCCCGGTCAAATTCTCTAAAGACATTTTCGACCTTCTGGCCAATCTCATTTTCGATCTCCCGGATAGCTATTTCATCGGCCATGGGATCGGCTTCATCCTGCAGCTTTTTCAGCTCCGTACGCAACTCATCAGGCAGAACATCAGGCCGGTCGGCGAGGATCTGGCCGAACTTGATGAAGGTAGGGCCCATCTCTTCCACCGCCATTCTGATCCTCTCCCACTGGTTATACCGATCTATTTTGGCCAGTCGGCGCTTTGACACGAAATACCTTCCCAATCCATTCCTGCTGACCCAGTCCTGAAGCCCATAACGCATAATGATGCCCATGAGTTCGCGTGCCCTGCCCAGCTCATGCACTGCTAATCCAATCTGAGATATCTTCATGAGAGTAATATATCATCGGCTGCCGTTTCACTATGCCCGCAGCAGCCTGTGCGGTCAGGTTATCCCTGCTTTCTGACAGGTTTTTTCGGCGAAGGTTTTACCCTGGGTTTTGACTTAGCCGGTGATTTTCTCGTCGCTTCCAACTTCTTGATCCTCTCCTCCAGTTTCTTTACATCCTCCTGTGTAGGGACCTTCATCTTTTTCAGGCTTACCTGGATCAGCTCCTGTACATTGTCTTCCAGCGCTTTGCGGGCTTCATCCGATTTCTTTACGAGATGATCCAGCAGTTTCTTTGCCTCCTCTTTGGTGAGGTTGTTTTCCCTTGCCATTTCTTTGGCTGCCTGGGAGATTTTGTCACGGGTCATGGTAGCGTAGTCCAGCCCTTTGTCAAGAATTTTTTTCAGATCTTCGAACATGGTGGTAACTCCTTTCCCTGTTTAGGTTTATAAAATGTATTTCAAGGTCGGTACAGACCTGGTTGAGATTCCTGAGCTGACCAACCGGAATATCGAATGCGGCTACTACGTTGGGGAGTGTCCTGATCTGCCTGACCAGTTTTTCGAGTGCATTCTTTTTCACCGGACCTTCAATAAGAAAAAGGAAATCGCAGTTTCTGACTTCCGGAAATAGGAATTGCTCCCCGCTTCTGTTGGCAAGAAAAAAGTACTGGAGGTAACGGTCTTCATCACATCCGGTAAAGAGGGTGAAAGAGGCTGTTGCATTCCCTGCAGCATCGGGCAGGATAAAATCGTCGGCCCTGACAAGGTTTATACCTTCGAGTCCGTTGAGCAGGAAAGTAATACGGTAATCCTTCAGATAGGTTGTAATCCCAATCAAACAGCAGGAAACGTTTTCCGGTCTTGTCCCTGAAAGGACTCTTTTAGCCATGGCAGTGCGGTTGGATGCAGATGCAAAGATAACCTTTCCGGGACCAAAGGTCAACTGTTTTCGCCTATAATTTTCTGCCAGGCCTTTTCGGAGGCATTCTGTTCGGCCCCCTTGATGGAGTAATCGATTCCTCTGGCGAGCACTTCGCCGTCGACGACCAGTTCCACCACATACTGTTTTCGGAAGCTGTTTCCGGCCTCATCTACTACATTGAACTGCAGTTGCTTTCGGTCTTTCTGTCCCCATTCGATGATCCGGCTTTTAAAGCTCACCTCCTGGCGGATCAGCTCATCGATATCAAAATACCTTTTGATAATCCGGTGGAGAATCATCCTGCGTGTAAACTCATATCCTTTGTCCAGGTAAACAGCCCCGATAAGAGCTTCGAGGGCATCGCCGCGGGAGGAGCGAAACTGATTGCCGGTATGGGTATCAATGGTAATGAGGGCATCAATGCCCATGCGCTGGCTGAGCTTATTGAGCTGGTTCCGGCTGACGAGTTTCGACCGCATTTCGGTCAGAAAGCCTTCATCGCGTGTGGGGAACAGCCTGAAGAGATAGTCAGCCGTCACCGCGTCGAGTATGGCGTCACCGAGGAACTCCAGTCGTTCGTTATTAATGCGGAGACCTTTCAGTGATTCCTGGGTGGCTGATTTATGTAAGAATGCAAGTTGGTATAAAAAGATATTCCCGGGATTGAATCCCAGTATATTCCTGATAGCCCGTTTAAGTTTCTTATCTGCGGAGGCTGATAAAAAAGCCGGCTTGAACCCTCGGAGGTGCAATGGTTAATCTCTGAATTTCTTGAAGATCAATGTGGCATTGTGCCCCCCGAATCCGAAGGTATTGCTCAGGGCCCCTATGACTGTTCTGTTTCTGGCCTTGTTGAAGGTAAAGTCCAGCCTGGAGTCAATTTCGGGATCGTCGGTGAAATGGTTGATCGTCGGAGGTACTATATCATGCCGGGTTGCCAGCAGTGCAGCGATAGCTTCCACGGCGCCGGCAGCTCCGAGGAGATGTCCGGTCATCGATTTCGTACTATTGATGCTGATCGTATAGGCGTGTTCTCCAAAGAGTTTCTGGATAGCTTTGGATTCAGCGATATCCCCTGTAGGGGTTGCTGTGCCGTGGGTATTTATATGATCGATCTCCTCAGGTTTCATTCCGGCATCTTCGAGGGCCATTTTCATGGAAAGGATGGCTCCAAGTCCTTCGGGATGGGGGGCAGTCATATGGTAGGCGTCGCCCGAAAGCCCTCCTCCGGCGACTTCTGCATAGATCCTGGCTCCTCTTCTTCTGGCATGTTCAAGCTCTTCAAAGATGAGCGCACCGGCTCCTTCACCCATAACAAATCCATCCCTGTCCTTGTCAAAGGGGCGGGAGGCAGTGGCGGGGTCATCATTTCTGGTCGACATGGCATGCATCGCGTTGAAACCGCCGATTCCGGCCGGATTTATTGCTGCTTCGGATCCACCGGTAATAAAGACATCCGCCTTGTTGAGACGGATATAGTTGAGGGCATCGACCAGGCTGTTGGCGGCAGAGGCACAGGCCGACACAGTCGCAAAGTTGGGACCGCGGAAACCATAGCGCATTGAAATATGTCCGGCCGCTATATCAGCGATCATTTTGGGGATAAAAAAAGGATTGAAACGCGGGGTTCCGTCGCCTTTCAGATAGACTCCCACCTCGTTAATGAGTGTTTCAAGCCCACCGATACCCGAGGCCCAGATCACACCGACCCTGTTCAGGTCGACGACACCGAGGTCCATCCCTGAATCCCGGATGGCGTCGTCGGCACATACCAGGCCATATTGAGCAAAAAGGTCGTATTTTCTTGCCTCCTTTCGGTCGAAATGGCTTTCGGGATTAAAGTTCTTAACCTCGCAGGCAAAACGGGTTTTAAAATTGGTCGCATCAAACCGGGTGATAAGGCCTGCACCGCTGACTCCATTGACCAGATTTTTCCAGAAATCCTCAATAGAATTACCCAGGGGTGAAATCACACCCAGACCAGTAACAACAACTCGCCTTGAAATCATGGTAGTCGGGTTTTAAAAGTATACTGATAATGGGAAATCCCGCGTTGCGGGATTTGAAAAGTCAGGTCTTTGGCCATAAAGAAAGCCAGGATGGAAGCGGAAAAAGGAGGCCTACTTTGCGTTGTTCTCGATATAGGCAATGGCCTCACCAACAGTGCTGATCTTTTCTGCCTGATCATCCGGAATGGCAATGTCAAATTCCTTTTCAAATTCCATGATCAGCTCAACTGTGTCAAGAGAGTCTGCTCCAAGGTCATTGGTGAAGCTTGCTTCAGGGGTCACTTCACTCTCATCAACACCAAGCTTATCAACGATGATAGCTTTAACTTTTGCGGCAATGTCAGACATGTTTTCTCCTTTTTTGGTTAAACGGAGTGCAAAGGAAGTGATTTTCCCAAACCCGCCAAAAAATTTAAGAATTTTTAACATATCGCTATTGTCCTTTTCCGATACCGCAGTCAGGCAGTTAACCAGGAACACATCGTTATCCGGACATTCCTTTTTGTATTTTTGTGAAATACCTCCGGAATATGACAACCAAGATTGCCATTTTTGCATCAGGGAGCGGTACCAATGCAGAAAACCTGGCCCGTTACTTCAGCAAACACCCGTCCATACGGACTGAAATGATCCTGACCAACAATGCCAGGGCCGGAGTGCTGGAACGGGCAGCCCGGTGGGATATTCCTGCCCTGGTGTTTTCGCGGAACGACCTCTGTCATTCCGGACATGTCCTCGATATCCTGTCGGTTCAGGGTATCGATTACATAATACTGGCTGGTTTTTTATGGCTGATACCCCCGGCCATTCTGCGTCATTATCCCGATCGCATCCTGAACATACATCCCGCCCTGCTCCCGAAATACGGCGGAAAGGGGATGTATGGGGACCATGTCCACATGGCGGTATTGGCAGCCTGCGAGAAATCGTCAGGGATAACCATTCACCTTGTGGATGAGATATACGATGCAGGACGGATTTTATTTCAGGCCACTTGTCCGGTAATACCCGGAGATACCCCCCGCAGTCTTGCCGAAAGGATCCATGCGCTCGAATATCGCCACTACCCGCCAGTCGTGGAGCAATATATCAAACAGCGGAACGCCGGAAAGTAACTTCCCATGACAGCTCGTTCATTATCAGAAACCTGGTTTCCCCAGCAGGGTAAACATATTGTTCTTATAGGCTTCCACACCAGGCTGGTCAAAAGGATTGACCCCGAGGGCATAACCACTCAGCGCGCAGGAATATTCGAAGAAATATATCAGCTGACCAATGTAAAAGGCGTTCAATGACGGCAGCAGGATTCTTACCACGGGAACCTTCCCGTCGACATGGGCCATGGTGGTGGCCTTCTCGGCCATACGATTGACAAAGGAGACCGATTTACCGG
>CAYWHQ010000191.1:0-6130 GCA_964457665.1 uncultured Prolixibacteraceae bacterium
CAGTTGGTTAGAATGCCGCCCTGTCACGGCGGAGGTCGCGAGTTCGAGTCTCGTCCAGACCGCAGAAAGCTCCCGTCAGGGAGTTTTTTTTCTCCATATACATAAGCACCATGATGCCATACCGAATGAAAGGGTATCCCGGCTGCCTCTGCCTCTCTGCGCCATTTTTCTGCCTGAAAGTAACGGTTGCTTCCGTCGGCTATGATCTGCCGCGGGATAAATGCTTTCCGGATTTCTTCGACATTCCAGCCGGCATTGCAGCGTAATATAACAAGGTCGCAAGGAAAAGGAACTTTTCCCGGTCGCTTTCCCTTCTTCCCCAAAATGACGATCCTCAGATCATAATAACAGAGATAGATTATATCTCCATGTACGTAATATTCCAGTCCGCTGCCATTACGGCGAACTCCATCGGCCGGATATATAAATTGAGCTGAATGGGAGGTCACCCTTCTCTCCCCCCAATGACCCGACGGCACAGGGGTGCTGACACCGCAAGCACCGGCTCCCTTAAAATCCCTGAAAAAATGACTGTGCCCTGAAGCACTGAAATCATAGACTGATGCGCCTTTTACATAAAATACCACGATCTGCCTCTCCGGATCAGGGAAACGGCGGATGAACATTTCTGCCCCGGCAATGATGACCAATCCAGCAATTACTCCTGTCGCCCAGACTCTTTTTCCTGCAATCATCCACAAGTAAATGCTTATGATCATTAAATAGCAGGCCAATAATGAAACCGGTGTGATGTAAACGCCTTGCGTGGCTGAACAGGGTAACCGCTCCACCCAAAGTATAAAACTATTCATCAGCCACACCTCAGCAGAGATGATCTTTCCAGCCAGCACGCCGGCAATGGGCACCGCAGCAAGGAAGAGCCCCGTCATCGCCGAATAAATAATCCAGGCCGAGAGAGGTACCACGACGATGTTGGTCAGCAGAAAATAGTTCGGAAACTGGTGAAAATAGTATAAGGCTACTGGGAACGTGGTAAGTTGAGCGGCCATGGAAGCTGCAAGTATGGACCAGATTTTATCGGGAAGCACCAACGATGTTACGTACAGATCGTACACTGGTTTATAAAAGATAACAAGGCCGAGTACTGCCAGATATGAGAACTGAAATCCAATGTCAAACAGAACCGAAGGCATGAAAAACAGCAAAATAACCGCTGAGGCAGCGACAATATTCAAAGGTTCTGATTTCCGGCGTAGTGTGATCCCCACGATGACCATGCTTAGCATGGCAGCAGCACGCATCACAGGGGGTGACATTCCGGTAAGCAAAGCATAAAACCATATTGCAAACACAATCATGGTACTCTTTATGCGCAAACTCCAGATTCTTCTGTTCATAAACCGGAGAAGCATATCCAGAAAAATGTAAACCACCCCGACATGCATCCCTGATACAGAGAGAATATGTGTTGCCCCCGCTATTGAATAACCTCTCTTCAAAGATGGGTCAATATCCCTGGTATACCCGAACAGCAAGGCAGACGTAACCGCATATTCACGGTCCGTCAGTCCCAGTTCCCTGATCATCCGAAGAAGCCTGTCCCGGATTCGGATCATGAAAGCAGTAAAAGTATTTTCAGATCCGGCGGTTGGAAGCCACCATTCGTTCTTTCTTATACTGATCTGATATTCAACTCCTTTTGCTTTCATAAAAGAGGTATAACTAAAAGTTCCGGGATTCGACCGGTCGGTAATTCGCTCAGGATTTCCGTAAATCAGAAACCTGTCACCGTGAAAAATCGGAATCAAAGGCAACGATGACTCGAAATAGAGCAATACCCTTGCCCTGCAGAATTTGAAATGCCCATCCTCATAACAGGATTCCAGCTCGGCAATCGTTTTAAAACCACGCCGTGTAGTGCTTAACTGATCTGCCAACCGGCAAATAAAAATCCGTCCGTTTTCCGGAAGCGAATCAGGAATAACAGGAAGCATGCGGGAATTTTCCCTGCTGGCTCTGTTAAAACCACCCACCATCAAAGTGGCGAACACCAGCACGCCAAATATCCACCGGAACCGGTAGAGGTTGTACCTGAAACTGATGAAATACCAGGCCAGCAGTACTATGAAACAAGCCGGCAGGCATAATGCCGCCAGTTCAGAAAAACCTGTGATAACCCGGGTTGCCAGAATACCGGTGATTAACGGTATAATCAGCCTCACCGCGGGAATGGGCCGCCACAGATTCATGGATCATCTTTACAGCTTAATCCGCTGAAAGATGAAAAGGTGACGCTTTAGAAAAAAATTACTGGCAGTATTTGATAATATTATCTTTGGCAGGAGTGATGCCCATGGAGAATGCTTTATTCCAGTCCTCACACGCTCCCTGAAGATCCCCAAGCTTCATTTTTACCCGGCCCCGGTTATCAATAGCCTGTGCATAGGAGGTATCCAGTTCAATAGCTTTATTGAGCATGGCAAGTGCGCTGTTAAAGTCCTGAAGGATCATATAAGCCGCTGCACTGTTGTTATAAGGTGTGGGATTCGAAGGATCGAGGAGAATGGCAGACTGGTAATCCTTGAGTGCCCCGTGAAAATCGCGCAGGTAATGACGCATCATACCCCTGTTGGTATGGGCATTGGGATAGGTGGAATCGAGACGGATCACTTCACTGTAATTCTCCATGGCAGCCTTATAGTCGTGTTTCATGAACATCAGGGCTGCATAATAATTAAACGCGATCGGATTGGTCCGGTCAAGATCGAGGCAGAGATAAAGATCTTCTTCCGCTCCCTTGTAATCAAGAATTTCATAGCGTGAGACGCCCCTGACAAAATAGGCATGAGCGTAAGCATATTCCATCGCAAGAGCCTCATTTTCATCCTCAATAGCCTTGTAATACTCTCCCAGCATCATGTATGCATACCCCCTCTTCATGAGGGCATTTGCATTTTTATATATAGCTATTGATTTCGTGAAAAGATCGATGGCAGCCACATAGTCTCCTTCACGTCCCTTGACAGACGCCTCCTCAAAGATCTTCATTGCCCTGATCTCTGTAGTATCGGTTATTTGTCGTGGCGGATGTATGATATTATAAAGTTCTTCCTTCGAATACTTCCTCAACTGCTGCTTGTTCGGATCGGTAGTGTCGGTGGGAATCCTTTCCTGGGCGGCCAGGCCGAGAAAAATAAACAGAAAAGCAATGGTTAAAAATGAAGGTTTATACATGGTCACAGAATCTTTTTTGATTAAACTGACTTTCTTTCCAAATATTGTATCATCAGCGTGGCAGCTCTCCGGCTGGCACCGCTGCCACCCAGTCGTTCCCGCAATTCCGAATAACCCTGCCCGATCTTCTGCCTGTTTGACTCATCCAGCAGCCTTGAAAGTTCGGTGGCAAGATTAGCCGGAGTCAGTTCATTCTGGATCAACTCTTTCACCAGCGGGCGGTCGACAATCAGGTTGACGAGAGATATGTATCTGATCCTGACAAGCCATCGTGCGATATAATACGAAAAGGCATTGCCTTTATAACATACCACCTGCGGCACGCCGAACAGGGCTGTTTCAAGCGTTGCCGTTCCCGATGTGACCATCGCTGCCACAGCATGCTGCAGCAGTGAGTATGTCTGGTTGTAAACAAAAGATACGCCGGTCCCGGCAAGCTTGTCCCTGAATATTACCGGATCGAGCGAGGGTGCTGCGGCAACCACAAACTGGTAGTTGCTGAACCCTGGAGTAACAGCAAGCATGGTCTGTAACATCTTCGCAATCTCCATGGCACGGCTCCCCGGAAGAATTGCTATAACAGGCCTCGAATCCAGGGCATTTCGGCTTCTGAATTGCCCGGCCTCCTCCCTCTTTTGCAGATCAATGGCATCCAGCAGCGGATGCCCCACAAAGTCAACAGGATAGTTATACCGGGAATAAAATTCCTTCTCGAAAGGAAGTATCACGAACATCCGTTCTACATTCTTTTTGATAATCGCCACTCTGGATGCACGCCATGCCCACAGCTGCGGCGAAATATAATAAAACACCCTGAGGCCATGTTTGCGGGCGAAGGAGGCAATGCGAAGATTGAATCCCGGATAGTCGATCAGAATAAGAACATCCGGGCGAAATGATAAAAGGTCTTTCCTGCAGTCTCTGAAATTAGCCATGATTGCGGGAAGATGGGATAATACTTCCAGAAATCCCATATAGGCCAGTTCACGGTAATGCTTTACAATTACTGCACCGTTCTGTTGCATGAGATCTCCGCCCCAGCAGCGAAATTCAGCGTTGATGTCAAGCTCTTTTATTTCCCTGATGAGATTCGATCCGTGAAGATCACCGGATGCTTCCCCCGCAATGACATAATATTTCATCGGAACCAGGAGTGTAATAATTTCATCGCGTTATTGGCAGTGAAATCGAATTGCACCGGTACCACAGCTACATATTTGTTCTCAATCGCCCATTGATCGGTATCAGCTCCGTGGTCCTTCTTAAGGTAAACTCCTTTCAACCAATAGTAATTTCGTCCATGGGGATCCTCCCTGATATCAAAATCCTCCTTCCATGTACCGCCTGCCTGACGGCAAACCTTGATTCCTCTTATGGTTGATGAAGCAGGAAAATTCACGTTGAGACAGACTCCCTCCGGCAATCCTTGTGTTATAACGTGCCCGGCAATCTGCTCCAGATAGGGTCTTATCGGCTTGAAATCGGCTTCTATGCTGTAGTTATCCAGCGAAAACCCTATGGAAGGCACACCAGCCATGGCACCCTCAAAAACCGCGGCCATCGTGCCGGAATAGATGATATTGATGGATGCGTTCGACCCATGGTTGATACCGGAGAAAAGAAAATCGGGCCTTTTACACAGGATCACCTTCATGGCAAGTTTCACACAATCGGCAGGAGTTCCGCTGCAGGCGTACTCTTCGTAATCCTTTTCACGGGTAAGCAGATCAAGTCTCAGCGGTACATTGATTGTAACGGCGTGCGCCGTTCCGGACTGGGGACGATCAGGGGCAACAACGACAACACGGCCAAACGGACGAATGAATGATATCAGGGATCTTAATCCGGGCGCTTTGATGCTGTCGTCATTCGTCAGAAGAATGACAGGTTTTCTGGGCATGACTTAAAAATATGGGCAAAATTACGAGAAAACCTGTAGATTTGAAGCCGGAACAACGTATATGCAAATGAAGATGGTTGGTATTGCCGGGCTGATATGGATCACTCTCAACCTGTCAGGGCAAAACCTTGTCAGGAATCCCGGGTTTGAGAACAATTCCGGGTGTCCCGAAACCGGGGGAGAGATCCACCTTGTCTCCCGTTGGTTCAGCGCGAATACCGGTACCCCGGATTACTTCAATGATTGCAGCTCCAAAATGGAGTATGGCACAGAATTCAACCGAAAAGGAGGACAGGTCGCCCGTTCCGGAAAAGCATATGTAGGCTTGCAGGCACACCTTCTGAATAAAAATGAATTCTTCGAATACGTGGAAACCCTTCTTGATACTGCCTTGATCAGCGGTAAGTATTACTGCATCTCCATTTGGGTCAGCTGCGGTAAAGGGGATTACGCTTTTTCGGAATTCGGAGCTGCAGTGTCCACAGCTGAAATCAGGCAGAACAACAGCCATAAGATTAGGGTTCCGTACATTCCAATGAAAAAACGAGGATATCTGGATGCGCACGACGAATGGATCTGTCTGCACGGTATCTACAGGGCCAGAGGGGGTGAAAGATTTCTGACCATAGGCCACTTCGCTACCCGTGATGATTTCTGGAGCTTGCGCACCGGTTCACTCACCGATTCTTTATTCAAATCGGCTTACTACTTTCTGGATGATGTTTACATGACCATGGTGCCCGATTCCTCGTCATGCTCCTGCCCTTAGAGGGGTTTCATCGTATATTCCAGCAGCGCTTCATATAACTCTTTGATGGGCAATCCCATCACATTGAAAAAGGAACCCTCGATCCGGTTAATGCCGATATAACCTATCCACTCCTGGATGCCATAACCACCTGCCTTATCGAATGGCTGAAAATTATCAACATAATAAACGATCTCATCATCGGTAAGTTTCTTGAAATATACCGACGAGGTAACGTGAAAGGTTTGATACCCTTTGCGGGTTTTCAGGCATACTGCGGTGATCAC
>CAYWHQ010000192.1:0-6100 GCA_964457665.1 uncultured Prolixibacteraceae bacterium
ATTTTCCGCGTACTTTCCACGTACTGATCAGGGGGGCGGAGAGATAAGCAGAGAAATTGTGGTGTCCGGAACCAGGTCTTTCGCCGATCACATGAACGATGCCTTTGGGGCGGTTATTCCCGTTATCCTCACCGAAGAGAAATTCACCGCACCTGTAACCGGCCCTCACACGGCCATGCCTGATGACAATGTTATCCGGGCCAACGACTAAACCTGCCAGGGACAATTCTTTGTTCAGGTATTGGAGGTAGGGCATCAGGTGACCCTCGTCGGCAAGTGCGCTTACATTCAATCCGTCCGATATAATAATCTGAACATCAGGACTCTTGCCTTTCCACTTCTTTCTCAAAAGGATCAGTTGTTCAATCGATCTTTTGCTCAGTTGCTCCCCGGTGGGAGGATGATAGATATAGTCTTTCCTGTCGGCAGATTTGGTTTCGAGATAAATATAGTTTGGAATGGATTCGATGAAGGCATTGGTCATCTCCATCCAGAGGCAGGCTTTGGAATCTTCGTACAGGGCATGAATTTTTTTATCCAGCGCTGGTTCGAGGTCCCAGCTGTTCTCTCCGTAGCCCGCAGCTATCGGCACCCCTCGTTTTTCTATCGCGGCAATCAGGTCATTCCCTTCCTTGTATATCTTCTCTTTGCCTCGCGGATCTCCTTTTGCAAGACGGTATTTGTAATAAACCCATACCGGATCGCCGAAATGTCCGGTAATATTTCCGTCAGCACCTATGATCTCTATCTTTTTAAAGAAATCCCACATGGCATCGTTTACCTTGTATCCGAATTTCTCCCGTACCCTTACATGGTCGTTAAAGCCTGTTGTCAGATAACTTAACATCGGATCGTTCTTTGTGGGGAGCGCCATCAGGTATGCCGGGTTGGCGGGCATAACCTGATCGATACACCAGACCAAATCGTTCAGGGTGATATCCATGTGCAGCGTTGAGCAGATATCTAACCCGATGGTCAAACCATGAAGCTTGCCCATGACTGTATCCTCCAGACAGCATCTCACCAACTGCTCTTTGGTTTTGAATACTTCGGGACCAATGAACCCCGCCACATCGTTAACATGTACCCATGGGCCCGGGAACTGCGTATCCTGAACCTCTGCTATTCTGTTTTTCAGAGCGCGTAAAAAACCATATTTTCTGGATTCATGTACCACCATGTCGAACCCTTCCCCATGGCCATTGGTGAAATCGGCCCCCTGTCCTGTTTCAACATATAGTCCATACTTTCCCGTCCGCATGGAGGCATAGTTCATCATCTTTCCGATCGTAACATCAAAGGTCATATTTGCCTTCACGGTCCCCGCCAGACTCTGAAACCATATTCCGGTCGTTCCGGGATAGAGCTTTTCCACCTCCGCCTGTACATCGATGTGCGACAAAACACAGTTTGGCATTACATCTTCCAGACCAAACGTCATCAGGATATCATGCAGAACAGACTCGACTCTGGCAACGGATTCAGGTTCGCTGGATACAGGATTTGTCCCCAGGATAAGGTCACCTACGGCATAGGACCACCCATCGAAGACCTGCATCATGATATCGTCGGGATGGTCAGTCGGAGAATTAGGCTGAATACGGGCGCTCATATAGCTTTTCGCTCCTATATTGCTTCCCGGCAGGGGATTGAACACTTTTTGACCGATGGCGATGAGTTCAACGTTGCTCAGAAGTTTTACCAGCATCGCGATGATATCGCTTGACAAGCCCGGCATGATCAATCGGATCGCACTTTCAGGCTTATCCAGGATAAATGTCTTTAATTCTCCGAGCGTGAGATTGGAAATGGATGCAAACGCTTTCTGATCGGTAGTGGTTTCGATCAGTGTATAGATATCATCCTTATAAAGAGAGGTTTTGGAAAGATCCAGGATTTTTGTGTTGGCCAGAAGGGTTCTGGCGTTAAGCCTTGAGTTTTCGTTGTATGCTGCCACACCCTGCGCAAGATCCCCCTCCTTGAAATGGTTGGCGGAGCCGATAACTTTGCGGTAAAGTGTCAGGTCAAACTTCCCGTTTATCCTTTGTATATATGAGAAAATATCCTCGCTTGGTTTTGGCGTGCCGATCCCGGTGAACTGATCAATCCTTTCCCTTGGAGTGGCGTCGGAAGTTTTCCAGGAATTTAAGGCCAATGCACCCACGGTCAAACCTGAAGTGAATAGAAAGTCTCTTCTTGTGAGTTTTTTCATGGATTTTTTTTAACATTCAAATGTAATAACAATACCGGATGCAAAAGCATGATGATTTTTATACTCCAGTCTGTGTATGTTTGTGCTGATTTCATTTATATTTGAACAATCTCTGCGCAGGGGGAACATAATTCCGGAGTTTAGCGGTAATCCGTCTGGGATCGTAGAAATTGTCAGAACACATTTTATGCAAATCGAAATCATCAATATCGGCGATGAACTGCTTATCGGGCAGGTCGTGAACACCAATGCCTCCTGGATGGGCGAACAACTTTCGCTGAACGGGTTCAGCGTGGCTCAGTTCACGATCATCGGCGACAGGCGCGAGGTGATACTGGATGCACTGGCACAGGCGGAACGGCGGGCCGGAGTCGTACTGATCTCCGGGGGCATCGGCCCCACGAAGGATGACATCACCAAAGAGGCGCTCTGCGAATATTTCAACACAAGACTGGTCTTACACCCGGAAGCGCTGAAGGACATAGAAACGCTCTTCCCACGCAGGGGGCTGGTAGTAACAGAACTGAACAGGCAACAGGCCATGCTGCCCGAACTTTGTAAAACAATCCCCAATGCGATCGGTACCGCGCGCGGCATGTGGTTTGAAAAACCAGGGCCGGGAGGCCGGACAACCCATTTCATTTCCATGCCGGGAGTTCCTTTCGAGATGAAGGAGATGATGACACTCCACATCATACCGTTGCTGAAGGAGCTGTTCAAACCTCCGGCGATCATCCATAAAACGGTCATGACCCAGGGGATCGGGGAGTCGTTCCTGGCAAAGATCATTGAGGAGTGGGAAAACAGCCTCCCGCCGGAGATCAGGCTGGCCTACCTTCCCCAGCCTGGCATTGTCAGGTTAAGGCTTACCGGAATATCGGACGATGAACAGTCGCTGAGAGAAACCATCATGCGGGAAACCGGCAAACTTGAAAAACTGATTCCCGAATACCTTTATGGTTACGACGAGGAGAAACTCGAGGAGTCGGTGGCAGGATTGCTCACCGTCCGGCACAAAACGCTGGCTACGGCCGAAAGTTGCACGGGAGGGTACCTGGCGCATCTGCTTACATCGGTTCCGGGGGCATCTGCCTTTTTCAGCGGGTCGGTCGTGGCATACAGCAACGGGATCAAGGGGCAATTGCTCGGAGTACTGGGAACGACCCTGGCACGGCATGGCGCTGTAAGTTCCGAAACGGTTTCGGAAATGGCCGTAGGAGTCCAGACCCTGATGAATGCCGATTACGCGATCGCTATATCAGGAATTGCCGGCCCTGGCGGAGGCACGGAAGAGAAACCTGTGGGAACGACCTGGATCGCCATTGCCACCCCCGAAGAGGTCTTCGCCCGGCATTTCCAGCTTGGCGAAGACCGGGGAAGAAACATACGGAGAGCCTCCCTTCAGGGGCTCAGCATGCTCAGAAAGGCTTTATTAAATCCTTGAACAGATCCTTGTTCTCCTCGATGACCGAGGCATTGCCATACACACAATAGGTTCGCTGGTCAAGGACTGCACGAGTCACCTTTTCGAACTGTCTTATATCGGTTGCCGTTGTTTGTATGATGGCGTCGCGGTCGCGCTGCAGCGCTTCGGCCGTACGCTTGGTAAAGTAGTGATTCACTGCAATGTCGCCCCGGGATGAGGGAGTCTGGGGGCTATCCATCCCCGCAATGGTCCCGATGACATACCTGGTCATCTCTTTTTCGCCAGCATTGAAGTTCCGCAGATACACCGGGATGGAATCATAATTGACGAGTGTTGTTTTCAGATTGGGATCCCTGTAGGAGTTGAAGGTCATAAATCCCGAAGGGTTGATCGTGCTGTAACCACCATAGGCGCCACCGATCACCCTGATGCGGGTCTGCAGGTAGTCGGTTGAGAGTATCTGACTAAGCACCCGCATCCTGCCATCCCACCGGAATCCGAGTTTGGTGAAATCATATCCCTGCATCACGTATTGTACTTTCGAAGGGGTCTGAATGCCTTCATCCTTGCTTTCGGGTTTGAAATGCCATGCATGGAATTCGTCGGAGCCGGCCGGCAATGCCTTCAGAAAACCTTCAAGCTCCTTCCGGAAGGAAGGCAGTTCCTGATCACTGCAGGTTACGGTGACTGTAAGGTTCCCCGATCCGAAGATCCAGACCGATATATCTTTCAATGTCTCCAGTACTGTGGGGAACTTCTCGTCGAAATTGCTGCTGAGGTCGGTTACAAACTGATAGTATTCGATTCCGGAAGTCAGCTCATTGAAATAGCCCTGCCGGCTGTAATAGGATGAAAGGCGCCGGGAGGCAACAGGGCTTCCGTCGCGTTTCATGGAAGCCTCAAGCTGAGCCTGATGTCGGGCAAGCACTGTTTTCATCCGGTCGCTGTCGTCAAAAATGGTCCGCAGCAGGATCTCCTCAGTAAGACCAAACATCCTGCCGAGTTTTCCGGGCATCGACTTGGAGTTTACCCTGAACATGGCGATTAGCTGGTTATCATCCGATTCGCGGAGGTAAGTGGTCATTCCTGAACCAAATCCACCGGTAGCTATATTGAGTTCCGTATTCAGATCGCCATAGCTGAAATTCTCCGTATTGAGCATTGTCAGCAGGTTTGACAGAAGGGAGGCATACGGGATCATTCCGGCCGGGATCGTCTTCAGATCGAAGAGCAGTTTCATATAAACCACCCCATTCGTGAATGTATTATAGTGCAGCAGAGGTATACCGTTCACATCCGATCCGGTTACCTGGTAGAATTCCGCTTTAGGATTGATATCAGACCGTTCGAGCATGGGGATGGTTGCAAGAGCCTCAGGAGTGTCTTCGGCTTTCTGGTATGATACCAGTTCATTGGTTCGTTTCACAAGCCGGCTCAGGTCGGCTTCCGATAATCCTGATTTAAATTGTTTCAACTCCTCCGCAGTACGGGCCGCCATCTCCTGTTCTAGCCCCGGTTTTGGCTCCAATGTAACCAGCAGGGCGTGGGGATTCTGGAGAATGGCCGTGCCGATCAGTTTCTCCAGATACCCCGATGGGAGTGCTTTCTTAAGCTCTGCCAACGGTTTCTCCCATTCGAGTCCCAGAAAAGGATCCTGGGCATGAAACCATCCTCCCACCGTCTGAAAGGCCGCACTGAGCCCCTTCTGCGCATCATTTCCTTCCCGGAGCTGGAACTCGGTACGGTTCAGGACTCCCTCCACCGCTTTACGGTCCAGTCCCTTCTCTGCCTGCTCCTTAAAAATGTTCCGTACAATCTCAAGGAACTTATCCGCATCGCCGGGATTTGCATTCTGGACGGTGATCTGCACGATATTCTGCATATAGTTGCTCACGTAGGCGCTGACATCCTGCCCGATGCCTGCCTCCTCCAGCGCCTTACGCAGGGGCGCCGACTCCTGGTTGACGAGTACTTCCATCAGAATGTCGAGTCCCATCGACTGCTTCAGGTCGGTGCCTTTTCCGAAAACGTAAGCCAGCGCCAGAAAAGTCTGGTCCCCGGTCCTCGCATCATCCAGTACCGGATAATAACCTGAAAACCGTTTCATCGCGGTGAATGGTTTTTGTTCCTTCACCAGGGGAAGGTCGTTGGCAAGGGTATATTTCGAGAGATATGCACGGTCGATAAACTCCAGTTCCCTGTTGAGGTCGGCATCTCCATACAGCAAAATATAGCTATTCTCCGGATGGTAGTACCGCCGGTGAAAGTTCTTAAACTGTTCGTGGGTCAGCGTCGGAATCGCGGAGGGGTAACCACCTGATTCGAAGCCGTAAGGATTCTCCGGAAACAGGTTTCGGTAGATCTGGTAATAGAGCTCTCTGTTCGGATTGGAGTAGGCCCCTTTCATCTCATTATAGACCACTCCTTTGTACACAACAGGTTCTTCCGGGCTGACCAGATCA
>CAYWHQ010000193.1:0-6096 GCA_964457665.1 uncultured Prolixibacteraceae bacterium
GGCATGGTCAAGCAAGCCTGCTACCGCACTGCGGCCGGTTTTTTTCAAAAGGCGGCGGCACACCCCCGCGGAAAGAACTTCAACCCGGGGAGCAGGGAAAGGTACCCGGGAGATGCCCTGCCGGAAGGTAAGCCGGATCAGATGCGGATACTGGCCGCACTGGAGGAGGCTGCTGGCGAGGTAGCTGCCGGCCTGCATTTCGACAGCTTTATCGTCCCCGCGGTGCAAGGGGGAGCCGGTACCAGCATCAACATGAACATCAACGAGATCATTGCCAACGTGGCCCTGCTTAAACTGGGTTCTTCGCCCGGATGTTACGGGGTGGTCGACCCGGTGGAGGATGCCAACATCTTCCAGTCGACCAACGATGTCATACCTACGGCGCTTAAGGTCGCGGCCATGACCCTGCTCCGCAGCCTGGAAGAGGCGGTCAATCATTTGCGGCAGCACTTCGAATCACTGGAGGCCAGATACCGGAATGTCCTGCGGATAGGGTACACCCAGATGCAGGAGGCGGTCCCGTCATCCTTCGGGAAGCTTTTCAGCACTTACAGCGATGCCCTCTCGCGAGACTGGTGGCGGATCTCCCGGTGCTTTGAACGGATCAAGGAGGTGAACCTCGGCGGGGGAGCGATCGGGACGGGTTTGTCGATCCCCCGGTTTTTCATCATGCACGTCACCGAAACGCTCCGGCAACTGTCAGGATTTCCGGTCACCAGAAGCGAGAATCCCGCCGATACCACTGCCAATCTCGATCCGCTGGTCGAGATCCATGCTATCCTCAAGGCCCACGCGGTCAACCTGGAGAAGATCGCAGCCGACCTCCGTCTCCTCTCCTCCGACCTGGCCAACCCCCCGCCCCTCCACTCCCATGCACCCGTGCTCCCGCACCTCCTCAAACTGCCCCCGCGGCAAGCCGGTTCCTCCATCATGCCCGGAAAGGTCAATCCCGTGATCCCGGAGTTTGTCATCAGCGCCTCCCACCAGGTTTGCGCCAACGACCAGCTTATCAGCGGACTCGCGGCACAGGGTTGCCTCGAGCTCAATGCCTACCTTCCCCAGATCGGTCACGCCCTCCTGCAGAGCCTCGAACTGCTCACCGGATGCTGCGCCACGTTCCGGGAAAACATGACCGGTCAAATGGAGGTGAACCCCGCAACCGGTCCCGAACGACTGTGGCGCAGTCCCTCGGTTACAACGGCCCTGATACCCTATATCGGCTACCACAGGGCAGGAGAGCTCGCCGCTCTCATGAAACAGAACGGATGCAGCATCTTTGAAGCCGGCAGGCTGACCGGACTGGCCGGAGAGGAGCTGCTGAAACAGGTCCTGCAGCCGGGGAACCTACTGAAGCTCGGTTTTTCGCTGGATGAGCTTTCCTGAAAAACCTCTATCTTTGCCCGCCTGAAAATCCACTTAATTCAATCTTAAAACCAATCTGATGAACTGGGTAAAGAGCCTATACAACTGGGTGCTGAGCTGGTCGGAGTCGCCCTACGGATCGCTGGCGCTGTTTATTCTGGCATTTTCCGAATCGGTATTCTTCCCGATACCGCCCGATGTGCTGCTGATCGCCCTTGCGCTGGGAGCCTCCGTCAAGGCATTCCGGTTTGCAATCATATGTACCGCCGGTTCAGTCATCGGAGCCGTGGTTGGCTTCGCCCTGGGACACTATATCTGGCTGACCGCCGACGGGAGTTTCACCGCCTTTGCCAACTTTTTCTTCGAACATATTCCGGGCTTCACCCATGCCGTGTACGACCGGATCAGGGATCTCTTCAACGAATGGAACTTCTGGGTGATCTTCACCGCGGGATTCACACCCATCCCATACAAGGTATTCACCATAACCGCCGGGGTATTCGACATCAATTTCCTGATGTTTATCATTGCCTCGGTGATCAGCCGCGGCGCACGGTTTTTCCTGGTCGCCTGGCTGATCTGGAGGTTTGGCCCGGGGATCAAGCAGTTCATCGACCGCTACTTCAACCTGCTGGCCATTGCCTTCACCGTGTTGCTGGTCGGCGGTTTCATCCTGATCAAATATCTTGTCTGAAACCTCATCCTGCATCGCTGTCTCATGCCACACCCCCTTCCCGATACCGATCTTATCCTCAATGCCGGCGGCTCGGTTTACCACCTGAACATGAGACCCGCCGATCTGGCCGGAACCGTCATCGTGGTGGGGGATCCGGGTCGCGTATCCTCCGTCTCCGCCCATTTTGACCGGGTGGAACAGGGCGCCTCCAACCGGGAGTTTCACCACATCACGGGTTACTTCCGGGGGAAGCGGATCACCGTGCTCTCCACGGGTATCGGTACCGACAACATCGACATTGTGATGCACGAACTGGATATCCTGGCCAACTATGATCTGCAGAAAAGGATGAGAAGGCCCGAACACCGCAGGCTCGACATCATCCGCATCGGCACCTCCGGAGCCATCCGGCCGGAAATTCCGCTCAACAGCACCGCGCTCACCGCCGTCGCGGCCGGATTCGACAACCTGATCTTCTTTTACCAGGGATACGCCGGTATAACCGACCTGGAGATGGAACGGCAATTCATCGTCGCCACAGACTGGGACCCGCTCGTGCCCGCCCCCTATTTTGTTCCGGTGAATCCTGACCTGCTCAAGGTTTTCGGGGCAGGTACCGTGCAGGGCATCACAGCCACGGCGCCGGGTTTCTACGGTCCGCAGGGGAGGTTCCTGTCGGTGCCCGGCGCCGATCCTGATCTCATCAGTAAGCTGAGCGGTTTTGAGATGAATGGGCTGAGGTTCATCAACTTCGAGATGGAGTCATCGGCCCTGTATGCCCTTGGAGCCCTGATGGGACACAGGACCATCACCCTCTGCGCCCTGATTGCCAACCGCGCCACGGGAGCCTTCAATCCCAACCATAATCCGGTGATCGACGACCTGACCCGCCTGACCCTGGAAAAAATTTCGGAGATGCCGGAGGTATGAAAAACCAAAATAGTATCCGAGCGCTCATCAGTCTCATCGACGAACCCGACGAGACTGCCTACGGAATGATCCGCAGCCAGATCTGCACCTTCGGCCCCGAAGCGCTTCCTTTGCTGGAGAATGCCTCGGAAAACTACTTTAACCCCCTGATCCGCGACAGGATCGGGGATCTTATAAGGGATATCCGGAAGGAACAGTTGCGGTACGATTTCACCAACTGGACAACCTTCGGAAGTTCCGACCTCCTGCAGGGGTTCCTTCTCGTGTCGCGCACCCGTTACCCCGACCTGCAGGAGGAGGAGATCCGCGCGAAGATCGCACGCCTGCGGATGGATATCTGGCTCGAACTCAACGACAATCTGACAGCCCTTGAGAACATCCGGGTGATGAACCATATCCTCTTCAATGTCCATCACTTCGACGGGAAATGGTCCAATTCCTCTGATCCACAATATTTTTACCTGAATAACCTGCTCGAAACCCATCAGGGTAGCCCGCTTACCCTTGGCATGCTCTATATGATCCTGGCTAAACAGGTCAACCTTCCGGTATACGGGATCAACCTCCCGCGCCATTTCGTGCTGGCCTACCTGCTGGAGCATGAGATTACCAGCCCCACAGCGGAGGATGTATTGTTCTATATCAACCCGATGAGCAGGGGCACCGTCTTCACCCGGCGCGAGATCGACCTGTTTCTGCGGCAGATGAAGATGAAACAGGATCCCTCTTTTTTTACCCCCTGCACCCATGTGGAGGTCATCCGCAGGCTGCTTCAAAACATGGTACAGCTTTATACCAGGCTGGGAGACCACGAAAACCTTGAATTGCCGGAGACTCTTCTCGGTGCAACGGGGAGCGGGTAACCGTTGTCCTGTCAGATAATACCATGAATAACGGATGATCCCATGAGAAAAATAGTTGTATTGGTTTGCTCATTTGCCCTTTTGTTGCTCTGTGCAGGATGGGGAAGCGCCGCCCACCGGATAGTCAGCGAAAGGGCAACCCGCTCGTTTCCCCCTTCGATGCAGTTCATGCAGTTCTGGGGGAATCTGCTCAAGGAGCATTGTATGGATGCCGATTACCGTAAAGATACCGACCCTTCGGAGGGCGCCAGGCATTACATCAATCTTGACTCCTATCCCGGTTTCTTTTCGACCGGTACCATCCCGCACTCCTGGCAGGAGGCGGTTGCCGCCTACGGGCTCAGTTTCGTTCTCGACAAAGGCATCGTTCCCTGGGCCATAGTTACCGCGTACGATACCCTGGTGGCCTGCTTTGCCCGGCACGACTACGACAAGGCTGTACTGGTGGCCTCCGATATCGGCCATTATGTGGCCGACGCCCACAATCCGATGCACCTTACCCGGAACTTCGACGGTCAGTTCACCGGGCAGCAGGGCATCCATTACCGCTACGAAACCGGGATGATCAACCGCTACGATCATCTGATCCTCTTTGAAGGCGATTCGGTGCAGCGGATTACCGATGTCAACGAATATGTCTTCTCCTGGGTGGAGGAGAACTATCACTATGTCGACAGCATCCTGCTGGCCGACCTGGAGGCTGCCCAGGCCTCGGGCGGCACGGGCAGCACGCTGTATTACCAGCTTTTGTGGCAGCAAACCGGCGCTTTTACGACCGGGCTGCTCCGGCATGCCTCCCTGACCCTTGCCACCCTGATCTACAATGCCTGGATGGATGCCGGCAGCCCTGTCTTCTGGCCTTCCGGGGCGGAGGAGCAGGCGATCGCCGGTTTACGCCTGTTCCCGGTTCCGGCCGGAAGTATGGTCATGGCGGAATTCCATCTCCGCGATGCAATGGTGGTCGAACCCGTGATTATTGACCTGCATGGCAGGCCATTGATCACCTGCCCGGCCCTGCCTTTCCGCACGGGGCTGAACCGCTATAGCTTCCGCCTCGATGGTCTGGAACCCGGGATATACCTGGTGACGCTCAAAGGGGAAAAGTCGGTTTCGGCCGTGAAACTGGTTGTTGCGGAGTGATCACTTCAAAAGACGCCTCAGGGTCTTGCCCAGTACCCGGAAGTATTCCCGGAGCGATGGATTTTCAATATAACGCATGTTGAGCCTGATCTTGGCAGGCATGATCTCCCGGATGTAGGTCTCCTCGGGGCTGGAGGATCTGCCCAGCAGCTCGTTTTCGTTGAAATAGGCGATGGAGGCCTCGTCGGTGATGCCGGGCCTGACTTCGAGCACCCTGCGCTGTTCATCGTTGTAAAGATCGACATACTTTTTCACCTCGGGACGTGGACCCACCAGGCTCATCTCGCCCCATACGACATTGAAAAGCTGCGGCAGTTCATCCAGTTTATAGCGCCGCAACAGGTGGCCTGCCGGGGTGATCCGGCTGTCGCGCGTGCCGATGGTGAGGTTGATACCGCGGTCGGAACCCGGGCGCATGGTGCGGAACTTGATCAGCCTGAACGGCTTGCCATCCTTACCGGTCCTTTCCTGCCGGTAGAAGATGCCGCCGCTGCCTTCAGCCAGAATCATGACCATGATCACCACGAAAAGAGGGGTGAGGAGTATCAGACCAGTCAGGGACAAAACCAGATCGAACAGACGGATCATAATCCAGGGGCGGTATTAAGGTTTGTTCAGCGGTTCAGTACTTCTCTCACCGAGGCTGTCACGGCAGCCACCACCTCATCCACCATCTCGTCGGTCAGGTCGTAATAGACCGGGAGGGTGATCTCGCGGGAGTAGTTATCCCAGGCAACGGGATAGTCGTCCATCCGGTAACCGGCCTCCCGGTACCAGGTCATCAGGGGCAGGGGGATGAAATGCACGTTGACCGCCACCTCCCTGCGGAAGATGTGGCCGATGATCCGGTCGCGCTGTTCTTCGGTGATCCCCCTGATGCGCAGCAGGAAGACATGGAAGGAGGATCGTTTCCCGGGGCTCAGGAAGGGCGGCAGTTCGGCCCAGTCGTACCTGGCCAGCAGGCGTGCATAGCGGCCGAAGATCGCCTCGCGCCGCACCAGCATGTCGTCGTCGTACCGCTCCAGCTCCACCGTGCCGATGGCCGCCTGGATGTCGGTCATGTTGCATTTGTAGCCCGGTTCGAGGATGTCGTAACGCCAGTTCCCGAGGGTGGTTTTGGCCAGG
>CAYWHQ010000194.1:0-6089 GCA_964457665.1 uncultured Prolixibacteraceae bacterium
GGTTTTCCCGATTCGATTTTATAATAGACCCTGGCTTTTTTCTTATACCTGAATACGGAATCTTGCACCGCAGCATTGAAATAGCCTTTGTTGGAAAGAAACATCCTCATTTGTTTCGCGGTGATGTTGATCAGTGTAGTGTCAAGGATCACAGGCTCTGTTCCTGGTGTTGTCCTGAGCCACTTCTTGAACCTGCTGTTCTTCCCTTTCATCCCCCAGTTGTAAAAAGCGATATTGGCCCGGAAAAGACCGAGGAGTTTTTTATTTGGAATTTGCTGAAGGTAACCACTCAGGTCGTCGGTGCTGATCTTTTTCTGATCTGTCTGAATGTGGTTGGCAGTAAGGAGGTATTCGCCGGGCTTCAGTGGCCTGGTAACGGTACATGATACCGACAGGAGCAACAGCATGGTAAGGAAACAACATCCGGTAAGACGCGTCATACTTGGCAACTCCTGCATCACTTTACAGGACAAAGGTAATCATAAAGTAATCAGGAACAGGATGAAGAGCGAACAAGCTTTTTTTATATCTTGCTGCCTTTATTTCCGGATGGTTGGTATGAATGGTTTTTAGCAGAATAATGCAGAAATTTTTCATTTTGCTGTTTTGTTGTTTGGTGGTTCCTGCCCGCGCACAGAACTTTAAGATCCATGATGTTCTGGTAAGTGCGCCCGATGCACAGATCGGCGACATCGAGATGGATCCTTACAGTAAAAGGGTCTGCTGGCAATCAATAGATTATAAATTGTGGGTTTGCCGGCTTGATACTGTTACCTGGGCGCTGGTGGATCCTTATGGTGAAGAGACCCTGGTGGACAGTTCGCTGGCGTCTCTCGAGGCCACCGTGAATGGCGGGGAATGGGGATTTGATACCAGCGGGGTGATTCTGACCTACACCAAAGTTATCAACCGCGTAAGATATATTGCCGTGGCGGCTGAAACACCATCTGGTTGGCTCACCACGACGCTGTTTGATGAAACCCACCGGATGAATCCCCATGCGACACAGGATCCGCAAGATACGGTTATCATCATTCACTATCGGCGCAATCCCTTCAGTCCAAACACAAAGTACAAGTTCCTCAGCGACCCCTACAACGAACATGGTATTCCATGGTTCTACGATGCCCACTGGGCAACCGGTGATCAGGTATTGACCGGGGTATTGTTTAACGGGCAGGTCGGATTGTTTAATCCGTACGCTCCCACCCTGCCGGTACAGATCACCGAGAATCCCTCCGTCGACTATTCCATCCCGCGCATGTGGCGCGCCCCTGAACATCTCAACGCCCGGATGTTCATGGCAAGGGCCGACCATGAAGAGATACATATTTATAAGGAACATGTCAGGGACTCTAATGATTTTTTGCTTTATATGCAATTCAGCAGCCCGTCGCAGAATCCGCTGTATGATAAAATTGCTTCGCCTGAAGTTGTCGTTTATGGCCAGCAATCCTATATTACTTTCATGGTTTCTTCGTCCCCATATGAGAATGCGCATGTTCCTGCGGAGATCTGGATCGCTGAGATCGATAGCCTGGATCCGGTTTTCCGGATGATTTCAGATACCTCGGTATCGATCCGGACAGATCCTGAACCTTTTCCAACCAATGAAAGGTTACTCGTTTATTATACCGAGGTGCTGAATCCCTCCATGTCGGAACCTATTTACCGGATCCGGAAATGCGAAACAGGGATTCTGGCCAACCCCTACACGTTGCTCCCGGAGGGTCCCCTGGCCAGGGGTGTGTCGTTGGTATTTCCGAATCCTTTTCAGGGCAGACTTTTTTTATCAGAGCCTTCCGGGCATGAATTTTTTCAGCTTTCCAATAACCGCGGACAACTGATCTGGTCGGGGACCCGTCTCGGGGAAAAGGATTTTTCCTATCTGGGAAGGAATGAGTATTTCCTCCGGATATTCCGGGAAAACCGCGTTGAAACGGTCACGGTAATAAAGGAGTAGAAAATATTATTACCGGACATTGGGTTTTCTTAATTTCTTTTTGGACGGAAGCAAAAAATATCTACCTTTGCCGCCTGTTTTGGGAGCATAGCTCAGCCGGTTCAGAGCATCTGCCTTACAAGCAGAGGGTCACAGGTTCGAATCCTGTTGCTCCCACAAAGAAACCCGATGATAACCACATCAGTAATGGTTCGGGTCATGATGGCAGCATACCAAAAATTTTCTTGACCGTCCGGTGAAATTTATGAATGCTTTTGACTGGTTCGGCCCACATGAGGATACATTGTCCGGTTATCGCATTGACTTTGCTTTGCCTGAGCAGGGCAATAGCTTCGCGGGTATCCGACATTTGCTGTATCCAGATGTTGTCGATCCCTCTTGACACTGCCTCCTGCACAACCTGAAGGGTTTGTTTTTTTGGTGTGAGAATCAACAGGTTCCTGACGTCGGGAGGAAGCATCGTGACGGACTGGAAACAGGGATCACCATGGATGGTATCGCAGTTCGGATTAACCGGGTAAATATCAAAACCTTTCTGGCGAAGCTCTTTCATAACGACGGCTCCGAATTTTTTCTGGTCCCTTGATACCCCTGCGATCGCGATCTTTCTGGAAGAAAGGAACTGGGAGATGGATTTTCTGGTTGCTTTCATGGTTTTATTTATTTTTTGTTTTACCGGGCGTTTGAACAGCGCTCAGGTTGAACCGCTCAGGATGGCGGGCAACTTTATCCCGGTAAAAATCCTGGATTATCCGCAGATCCTTTTCATAATCTCCTGTCGGATAAATAACGGGTCCGATACCGCCGGTTTTGTTTCCATAATTGATATAGGAGAGGGCAATGGGGACATTGGCCCGCTGAGCGATCAGGTAGAAGCCTTTTTTCCACCTCTCCACTTTTCGCCGTGTGCCTTCTGGTGTAATAATGACTATCAAAGATTCATTCTCACGGAAAAGTTTCACAACCTGATCGACCATTCGGTTGCTTGCGTCTCTTTCGACCGGGATTCCGCC
Source organism: uncultured Prolixibacteraceae bacterium (assembly GCA_964457665.1). Taxonomy (GTDB): domain Bacteria; phylum Bacteroidota; class Bacteroidia; order Bacteroidales; family FEN-979; genus CAYWHQ01. The sequence continues at coordinate 2,977 of CAYWHQ010000194.1, forward strand.
CAGTTTACGGAGGAGAATTCCCAACGGAAAGAAAAAAGCCTCCTTTTTGATAAGAAATCGAATGTTTACCCGGATAACCCAGAATGTGAGCCGCCCAACAACAAAATCAAGATAACTTGTATGTGGAGCTGATACCACCACGGCCCGTTTTATCCCCTCAGGAAGCCGGCCGTCGGTTTTCCAACCGGAAAGTCTGAGTATAACACCGGATATATTGCTGATCATAGCTGATTACGCAGAATAAACTCCTTTGAAACATAGTTTTCCGTTCGAAGGCATACCTCCGATGAGAAACGAATGCCGGTGGAAACCAGTTCTCTGATCATAGCAGGATAAAACCCAGAAAAGGGCCCCTGTTCCTGGATGAAACGGGCATAACGGAATATTAATCCCGCATTGAAGGCATCTCCGGCGCCAATCGTACTGACCGGTTTGATGCGGCTGACCGGTATCTGTTCGCTGAAAGAACCCAGCCGTACCTCTGCTCCCGATGCTCCTTGGGTCATGATCATCAACCTGTCTCCGGCAGGGCAGACTATGCTGTAAACCTCCTCCGGATCACGGGTGCCAAAAATAGTAAGAAAATCCTCATCCGATCCCCTGATAACACTTGCGCATTCAAAATTCTTCATCAGGGCGGGCCTGAGAAAGGCGAGTTCATCCAGATGTGACCTCCTGAAATTCGGATCATAGATTGTAAGCGCACCGGAAGAAAGGCCCGAATCCACCAATGCAGCGACCTTTTGACTGGTGGCTGGACTGATGGCAAAATAGGAACCGTAGAGGATGATGTCACCCCGCATGAAACAGGGTTTCTGATGGACGGTGAACAACGGTTTGTCGGGGCGGTAGAATGTATACGAGGCTTTTTTCTGAGGATCAAGAAAAGCCAGGGCTATGGGAGTCCTGAATGACTTCTCCTGCCTGCACCAGCGGGTATCCACCCCATTTTGCTGAAGAAAGGAGATGATCCGGCTGCCGGCAGGATCATCCCCCATTATACTGATGAATGAAACCGGGGTGTCAGCCCTTCCCAGGGATACTGCGGTGTTAAGCATCGATCCTCCCGGACAGGACCCCGGATGACCATCATCCCGGAAGATGATATCCAGCACCGTTTCCCCGATACACCAAACCATCAGTACCCGATTTCCAGATCCAGCTTTTCCTTGAGATTTATTAATGCCGGATTTTTTTCAGCCATCCGTTCAAATTTTTCCCGGTCGGTGTAAGGTCTCTTTTCCCTGACTTTTTCATCGATTAACACTTCTAACCCGACCGAATAGTTGCGGAGTCCCGACCGGATGAACTCCAGAAAACCGGTTTTGTGCAGGGCAAGTTCATCACCGATCAGTTTGCTTTCGAGGGTAACCCTGATGAGCATTCCTTCCACCAGTACCGGCCGGTTATTCTTCAGGGTGGTGCATAGCAGCGGGGATTCTTCCCTGATTTTCTCAGCATAGCTGTCCCAGAGAATGTCAAGTTGTTCAGCAGTAAAGGGTTCGGCTAGTTCCCGCTCCTCATCCGCGACCGGTATGCCTGCGTTTTCGGCAGGTTCACCGGCTTTTCGGATGGAGAGAATATTCTCAACATTACCCGCTACATCGCGCATCCTGACCGTTGGAGTAACGGCAGGGGAGAGCGGAGGAGTTATTACCGGTTCAATGCGGGGAATGTTTTTTTTTTCGGGTGAAATGATACCAGCCGGTTCATTTACGGGCTTTCTTATTTCCTCCTTCACCGGCTGACACATCTGGATAAGCGCCAATTCGATATGCAGTCGTTTGTTGTTTCTTATCCGGGAATTGAGAAAACACTTTTAGTGAAATTGCATAAAATTCAGTAAAAAATACACCCGACTCCGTGAGGCCTGTTCAAGATAGCGGTCTCGTATCCCCGGCGAGGTTTCGAGCAGTCTGGCGGTGGATGGATCCTTGCAAACCAGAAGATTGCGCAAATGTTCCCCGAAACCGATCAGGAAATGCTGTCCGTCGAATCCTTTTTCAAGTATCTCATCGATGGTAATCAATACATCCGGAACAGATCCGCTCAGGATTTCGCCGGTAATCCGGAAAAAATATTCGAAATCCAGCACATTGAGGTTGTCGAGTACGGTCTGGTAAGTAAGTTGCCTTCCGGCAAAGCTGACAAGCTGGTCAAATACCGACAGGGCATCACGCATGGCTCCGTCGGCTTTCTGTGCAATGATATGCAGCGCATCTTCCCCGGCATCCACGCCTTCGTTCCGGGCCACAAAACTGAGGTGCGAGGCGATATCCTCCACCGTGATCCTCCTGAAATCGAAAATCTGGCATCGCGAGAGGATCGTGGGGATTATTTTATGCTTCTCGGTCGTAGCCAGGATAAATTTCGCATAGGGAGGAGGTTCCTCCAGCGTCTTCAGAAATGCATTAAAGGCGGAGGCCGACAGCATGTGCACCTCGTCGATGATATACACCTTGTACTTCCCCATCTGCGGTGGGATTCTGACCTGTTCCACCAGAGTACGGATATCATCCACGGAGTTATTGGAGGCACCGTCAAGCTCATAGATGTTAAAAGAGGCATTTTCGTTGAAGGAGACACACGAGGGACATTGATCGCAGGCTTCGATGTTCGGGGAGAGGTTTTCGCAATTGATGGTTTTGGCAAGGATCCTGGCACAAGTGGTCTTTCCTACACCCCGGGGCCCGCAAAAAAGAAATGCCTGGGCAAGCTGGCCGTTGCGGATAGCATTCTTGAGGGTATTGGTGATGGTGGGCTGTCCAACCACCGTATCGAATGTCTGAGGTCTGTATTTCCGAGCAGAAACGATGAAATTCTCCATGGGCAGTACTGGTCAAAAAGAAGATCAAAAGTACGAAAGTTTTCCGTTTTTGATTAATTTGGTCTCCTTTCCGGGAGGTACCCTATGCTGCTTATTTACACGATGAATGATTCAAAAAGGTTGCGTTATATCTGTGACCTGATGTTCGGAGACCTTCTGGGTATCCGTCCGGAGTTCACCTCCAGCAGGGAGGAGTTTCTTGGTTTTCACGGACCGAAGTTTTCCTATGTGCAGGAACCAGTGGGTAATGAACTCTTTCTGCAGTCTTCCGGGTTTTTATCCGAAC
>CAYWHQ010000195.1:0-6082 GCA_964457665.1 uncultured Prolixibacteraceae bacterium
AGAGGAGCGAAATTTCAATTGCTATGTTAAGCGCCTCCCGGTTCAGCGGGAAGGGAGGGGTGTCGTCCACATCATAGGTACAGGCAGTTTCATTGGCAATGCGGTAGACAATCTCCTTGCGGGTTTTAAATTCCATAAGCGCTGTTCCATCGTACTCGCCCAATTCGCTCAAGGTGGGGCGCATGTGCCGGATCAGTTCTGCATCAAATTGATCGGGCTTCTGATAGATCCCTGAAGGGCAGTGGCAAAACAACTTTTCCTTTGTGTTGAGTTGCTGATGGACTTCAAGTCCCGACATAAAACCGATCCGGTCGTAGTCAGCCTGCGTGGCCTCCGTGCGGGTAACATAACCGATCGTTTTCCGGGTCTCTTCATAGTTCTTCTGAGGATCGAAAGGCTGAATCATAGATGTTTGAGGGTGTTTGGAAACAACAAAAGTAGGGATAAATCTTCAGATGGGCCGGTGCCGACTGTGAAGAAATGAACAGGCTATCCACAATTTAATGTAACTTGACCCGAAATTTAAGTCTAATACGAAAATTTCACCTATGAAAAAAACAAGACTCTCCCTCTGGTTGCCCCTGCTTCTGATTTTATTGGTCTTTATGGTTTCCTGTGCCCCGGGGAATATCCGGTTTGATGCCACACCGGCCGGATTCTGGTACGGACTCTGGCATGGGTTCATATCCCTTTTCTCCTTTATTATCAGCCTTTTTTCGGATAATTTCAGGATTTACGAAACAAACAATTCAGGTTGGTCCTATGATCTGGGGTTTATCCTGGGCATTATGATCTTCTACGGTGGAGGTACCCGATCCTCCTGCCGGAGATGGTGACCGGGATTCATACGCATAATCATACTATTCAGGTATTTTGTTAAATTTTGTTAAGATTTTTGGTTTATTTTTTAAACTATTTTATATTTGTAATATATTTAAAAACGTAAACCAATGGAAAAACTTTTGAATGAGCAAGAAAGCCTGAGTCTGATCCGGCAGATGATCAGTACGGCGAAGAACAACCTGCGCCAGGGCACCGCACGCATCTTCCTTTTTTGGGGATACCTTATCGCCGGGATCGGTCTGGTGAACCTTGTCTTTCTGACCTGGCTTCCGGAGCCTCAGCATTACCGTTCGTTTCTCATCTGGTTCCTGACGCCGGCGGGGGTGATCTTTCACCGGATACTGGTTGGCAGGCTGGAGCGTGATACGAAGGTAACCACCTATGTCGATTTGGTGATGAACTATGTTTGGATCGGCTTCAGCATCTCCGTATTTCTTCTTGCAGCGGGCATGCTGGCAGCGAGTATTCCAGGTTTCCTCAGCGACGGACATGGACCGATGGAGCGATTAAAATGGATCCACTGGTTACTTCTGATACCGATGATGATGATCCTCTATGGATTTGCCATGTTTGTTTCCGGAAAGGCCTATCATTTCGCACCTTTGACCTGGGGCGCATGGGTCTGCTGGGCCATCGCGATGATCCTGTTTCTTTTGCTGGGCAATCCTTACGCCATGGAGTTTCAGCTTGCCGGACTGATCCTGGGAATCCTGGCCGGCTATATTATCCCGGGCCATCTTTTGGCCAAAAAGGAGAAAAGTCATGTTTCAGGATCTTGATCCGTTACTTCACTCCCGGTTGCGGTTGGCAGTCGTTTCGATCCTGGTCGCTAACAAGGAGGCAGATTTCGTATTCCTCCGCGAGCAGACAGGGGCCACTGCCGGGAACCTCAGTGTCCAGATCGAAACACTTCGCGAAGCTGGTTATATCGAGGTGGTCAAGTCGTTCAAGGGCCGCATGCCGTGTACGACATGCAAGGTCACCCCGGCCGGTATCGACGCTTTCGAGAACTATGTAAGGGCGCTCAGGGATTATATCGGCTGAGGGCGATATTGTTGTAACTTTGCCGCTTCATGTTTCACCTGGATTGACGGATGACATCAAGGAGACTTTCAGGACTTTATTTTCTCCTGATTGCGATAACCGGGTTAACCGGCGAAGCCTTCGCGCAGGATACCGCAAGGATATGGCTCGACCGCGCCGATTCATGGGAATATGACAGAACCGTCAGCCCGGATGCGCAACGCATCAAGGGTGACGTCATCCTGCGGCACGACTCGGCATATCTGTACTGCGACTCAGCCTATCTCAACGAGGATTCCAATACCGTTACGGCCTATGGCAGGGTGCATATCCGCAACAGCGACACGCTGAACCTTTACGGCGATTCCCTGACTTACAACGGCAACACCCGTATCGCGAGGGTCTGGAGCAACGTGAAGCTGATCGACAATCAGACGGTTCTGACCACCGACACCCTGGTTTATGACCGGAAAACCGGAACAGCCAGTTATGATTACTGGGGCAAGATCGTGAACGACAAGAACATCCTGATCAGCAAGCATGGTAAGTATTATACTGAAGTCAAGGAGTTTTTTTTCAGGCATAAGGTCAACCTGATCAATCCCGATTACCGGATGTTTTCCGACACCCTTAAGTACAACACGGTTTCCGAAACAGCTTTTTTTACCGGTCCTTCCCACATCATCAGCGAAGACCGGGTGGACTCGATATGGTGTACTGACGGCTGGTACGACACGCGTTACGATATTTGTCGTTTTACGGCCAGGGCTGTTATCTACCATGCCGACCAGTACATCACCGGCGACAGCATGTATTACGAGCGAAAGACCGGGTACGGGCAGGTTTTCCGAAACGCTTTGCTGGCCGACACCACGCAGGACATCCTGCTGACCGGGCATTACGGGGAGCTGCACCGGAAACGAGGCTTCGCCTTTATGACCGACAGTGCCGTGGCAATCCTTGCAGAGGAAAAGGATTCGTTGTTCATGCATGCCGACACCATCCGCGGAACCTTCGACTCGGCCCAGCACGTGCGGGATGTATTCGCCTTTTACGGTGTCAGGTTTTTCCGGAAGGACCTGCAGGGTATCTGCGACTCGATGGTTTATCATGGAAGCGACAGTTCAATGATGATGTATCATGACCCGGTGCTCTGGTCGGACGAAAACCAGCTCACAGGCGATTCTGTCAACCTAGCCATGCGGAACAACCAGCTCGACACCATGGCGATATACAGCAATGCCTTCATCATCGCCATGGATGATTCGAGCAGGTTCAACCAGATCAAGGGCAGGGAGATGGCCGGTTATTTCGCAGGCAATGAGCTGTATAAGGTCAAGGTCAACGGCAATGCAGAAACCGTCTACTACATGCGGGAAGAGGACAAGACGCTGATCGGTGTGCTGAAGGCTGTGTCGGGCAACATGCAGATTTTCATTACCAACCGGAAGCTTCAGGACATTACCTTCCTGGACCAGCCTGAAGGGGTGATCTATCCTGAGAAAGATTTATCACCATACGACGCCAGGCTCAGAGGATTCTCCTGGCAGCAGGAGAAGAGGCCGATTTCCAGACAGGATATTTTCAGAAGGAGTGTTCCAACTGCTCCCTAAAAGACCGAAATCTTCAGATATTTCTTCGGATTTGCCTTCAGATCCATGATCAGCTCATTCAGGCTTTTCGCCGCGCTGTCGAGGTCGTTGTATAATCTTGCATCGTTCAGCAGCAGGCCAAGGCTACCGTCGCCCCGGTTGATCTTTCCGAGGGCATCATTCAGGTTGGTCACCGCTGCATTCACCTGCTTAATGGTGGCGGGGATCCGGGCGGCGGCCAGCGAATCGCTCAGGCTGGCCATGTTGGAGAGAATCCGGTTGATCTCGTCGTTGTTGTTGCGCAGGTTCCTGCTGATAGATTCTACGTTGGAGATGATGCCGGCGATATTCTTCCGCTGGGTTCCAACAAGGGTGTCGAGATGGTAGGTGGTATGGGCGATATTCTCCAGGGCCTGTTTGACATGTTCGATGGCTTTGACGAGGCTTTCACGGGTGTTTTTGTTCAGCACCTGCTGCATGATGACGGCTACCGTGTCGATGGAGCTGATGAGGTTTTCCGCCTTCTTTTTCAGGGGGAGCAGCTGGCGGTTGACCTCTTCGGTAAGCGTTGCCTCTGTAGAGGCATTCAGGGTATCGCCGTTATGGACCATGACCGGTGAATCGCCGGGGATGATCTCCACCTCCTTGGATCCGAGCAGGTCGGAACTCTGGATACGGGCAAAGGAGTTGACCGGGATCGGGTACATGTCGGAGATATAGAGTTTGACCATGATCTTTCCCGGTATCTCTTTTGAGAAATAGATCTTCTGAACCTGCCCTACCTTGAGACCTTTGATCAGCACCGGGCTGGTAGCTTCCAGTCCGTTGACCTGGTCGTACACGGCATAGAGCGTTCGTTTGTTCTGGAGAATATCAATACCTTTCAGATACATCAATCCCCAGATCAATATGACCGTAGCCAGGAGGAATATGATTCCGATCCTGATCTCCTTTTTAAATCTGCGGAGGTTCATAATTTCAGTTTTGGGTGGCCTGCAAGCTCCGGGCTTCGGCCGGGGTTATCCTTTTTCCATCTTGAAATACCACAATAAAGGCGTCGTTGAATCCTTTTCTCCTGACCTGAACGAGTAACTCCTGGGCAGCTGTGTCAGTGAATTCATCCCCTGCAGTGTACTTGAACATTCCGCCGTGCCTGTACATCCTGACCTTCGGAAGTCCTTTGAAACGCGCGTCGGTGGTACTGATCTCCGTGCTCATCGAGGCAATCTGCACCCTCCAGGAGATGCCGTTTGATGAGACAGATTTTGTCGGAACAGGTTTTTGAACAGTTCCGGTACCCGGCTGTTGCGTGGTAGTGGTTTCGGAGGCTGCGGGTTTCGGGTCGGTTGCCTGATGAGGGCTTTCTGAACGTTCGCTGAAATTCTTGAGCGCCCTGAAGATCGCTGTGGCAATATATTCCTGCCCCTTGTCGGAGATAAGGAAGACCTCCTCCTGGGCATTACTGAGGTATCCCACCTCAACCAGCACACTGGGCATTGTGGTTTTGTAGAGTACCAGGAAACCGGCCTGCCGTACGCCGCGATCATTCAAACCAACCCGTTGTCCCAGCTGCTCCTGGATCTCCGCTGCGAAAGCCATACTCTGATCGAGATTGGCGTTTTGAAAAAGCGAAAACGTGATATACGACTCGTCGGAATTCGGATCAAAACCTTCATAACGTGTGGAATAATCTGATTCGAGCAGGATGGAAGCATTTTCAAGTTTTGCTATCTCAAGATTGGCCTGCGATCTGTGCAACCCCATCACGTAGGTTTCGGCTCCGCGAAGGCTTTTCGAATTATTGGCGTTGCAATGGATCGAAATAAAGAGGTCGGCTTTGGCATCGTTGGCAATTTGTGTCCGGCGGTCGAGTTCCACGAAATAGTCCTTGTCGCGCGTGTAGATCACCTTCACATCCTTCATATTCCGCTGGATCATGTTCCCCAGTTTCAGGGCGATGGCAAGGTTGATGTTCTTCTCTTTCCCCCGCTTCCCGATCGCTCCGGGGTCATGACCTCCATGCCCCGGATCGAGCACTACTTTACGGATCGTGACCTTTTTCTGGGCCCGGGATGGATTGGGCAGGTAAATACCGGCAAACAATAGAATAACTATCAGGGCGTTAACCTGACAGATGATGTTAAAGTATCTTAAAAACAACAGGGGTCTCAATTTTTTAATTAGTTTTGAAACCTCAACATTAACGCACAAATAAGCCTTTTATTCTGCTGTTCTCTGCGAAACAAAGATATACCATAAACCCCAGATCCGGCCAATAAGTTGTTAACGAACTTATTAACAAAAGCATATCAAAGAGCGCCCTTCCTGATCCTCGTGATGTTTCTTTTTGCCGGCAGGGCAGCAGGGCAGGTCAATGATACCCTGCAGGCCGATACCACCGCCATCGCGACAGCCGACACAGCTGTCGTTAAAAAAGCCGGAAGCGAACCCCTTAAGTCGAAGGTGGAATACCGTGCCCGCGACAGTATCCGCTTCGAGCTGACCGGACAGAAGGTGTTCATGTATCAGGATGCCAGCATCAAATATGAAGATATTGAGCTTGATGCGGCCTTTGTATCGATCGATTTCCCGAAAAATATTGTACAGGCCACCGGGTTGCCCGA
>CAYWHQ010000196.1:0-6066 GCA_964457665.1 uncultured Prolixibacteraceae bacterium
CCCGTTCACCTGTTCACAAAAAAATATTTGGCAATTGATTTTTTTCTATTTTTGTCGTTCAAATCAAAACAGCGAAGGCCGATGAAAATCACCATTTCCCGATTTTCCATGCCGGTGACCCTCCCGGTCGCCCGGTAAGGCCATTCCCTGTTGATCCCAGTTCACATCATTCATAACCAAAATCAATGGAGGAAAAGCCATGAGAAACATGACTGTTATGACTATTTATCTATGTTTTACCGCGACAGTAGCTACAAAAAACTACAACAAGAAAAGAAAACGAAGTCTGAACCGACGAAAACGAAAACTTTATGAATGTTAAAAATATTTCTCTCTCCCTGAAGATGAACCCGGACAAGATCCGGAAACTTTTTTCCGACCTGAAAGAAGCCATCGCAGGCACCGATCAGGACTTTACTGAAGGACGCATGGGCCGTGCCATTTTCCTGCTCTCTGTCCCCATGGTGCTGGAAACCCTGATGGAATCGGTATTTGCCGTGGTGGATATTTTCTTTGTATCCAAACTGGGGGCTGATGCTGTTGCCACCGTTGGCATTACCGAATCGCTCATCACCCTGATCTACGCGATCGGGTTCGGGCTGGCGACGGCCACTACGTCCCTGGTGGCCCGCCGCATCGGAGAGAAGAATCCCGACGGAGCTTCCCTGGCATCGGTTCAGGCCATTCTTAGCGGCATCATTATTTCTTTGCTTATCGCCGTGCCCGGGGCCCTCTATGCTAAGGAACTGCTCGCCCTGATGGGTGCCTCCGGCAGAATCGTTTCAGAAATGTCGGGATATACCGCCTGGATGCTGGGCGGCAATACCGTGATCATGCTGCTCTTCATCATCAACGCGGTTTTTCGCAGCGCGGGTGATGCAGCCATCGCCATGCGCGTGCTCTGGATCGGAAACCTGATCAACATCGTACTCGATCCGCTTCTGATCTTCGGTATCGGGCCATTCCCCGAGCTGGGAATCACCGGCGCCGCCATCGCCACGAACATCGGCAGAGGTCTCGCGGTGGGCTACCAGTTCGTACTTCTCTTCTCGGGAAAACACCGTGTGACCATCAGGCGAAGACACCTTAGGATAGATTTCGGTGTGATCCTTCAACTGCTGAAACTTTCGATGGGATCCATCGGACAGAACATCATCAGCACCACCAGCTGGGTGGCGCTCGTGCGGATCGTCGCCATCTTCGGAAGCAACGTGATGGCAGGATACACCATTGCCATCCGGATCATCATCTTCGCAATCCTGCCCTCCTGGGGACTGAGCAATGCAGCCTCCACCCTTGTAGGGCAAAACCTTGGCGCAGGAAAACCCCGGAGAGCAGAGCAATCGGTTTGGCTTGCCGGCTATGTCAACATGATCCTGCTGGCTATCCTTGGCACAGTACTCATGATCTTCAGCGAATTCTGGATCGGACTCTTCATCAGCGACCGGAGCGTGATCACGCTGGGCGCTGAAGGATTGAGAATCATCAGCGCCGGGTTCATTGCCTATGGCTTCGGCATGGTCATGGTGAATGCCCTCAACGGGGCGGGCGACACCATTACTCCCCTTAAAATCAACATTTTTTGTTTCTGGCTGCTCGAGATCCCCCTGGCTTATATCCTTGCACGTTTTTCCGGACTCGAACAGACCGGGGTCTTCATCGCCATCGTGGTTGCCGAGAGCGCGATGACCCTGGCGGCCTGGCTCATCTTCAGGCAGGGTAAGTGGAAGCTGAAAAAGGTGTAAGCCCGGATCATGCATCCGGATCATTTATAACTATTTGTTCCGGATTTAAATTACCGGGAAATAATCGTTAAAAAAACCAAAACCTCCTCCTCTTGGAATTTTATTTTTAATTTGCATAGCAAATCAATGGCCGTATGCACCAAAGCTCTGTCAAACCCGGAAACCCACGATGCACCATCCTGGGTTTCTTTTTTATGCTCCTGCTTCCGGCAACCTTATTCGCCCAATGCCCTCCGACCGTTACCATTATTCCCCTTTCAGGATCCACCCAGGTCACCGGCAACACCGTGGCCATGTGTTCCGGCGACAGTGTGCTGCTGAACGCGGCGCCCGCCGCCGGTGTCAGCCATCAATGGTACAATGAACTGGGTGCAATGCCAGGAGCAGATACCTCCTTTCTTTTTGTCAAACAACCAGGTCTCTATTATGTCATGGTGTCGGGATGTGCCTTACCTTCCCAGCAGGTCAGCATATCCCTTAAACCAAAACCGATCATCACGCTTACGCCAAGCGTCTACCCCCCTCACATCTGCAGCGGCGATACCATCGATATCACGGTAACCACCATTCCGCCATCGGTTCAGTGGACCTGGTTCCAGCCCCCGGCAGCCTTTGGCACCAGTCTTAATCCACTCAGTCTGATACTCTTCACGGCAACAACCTATCTCGTGGTAGGCGTCAACAATGATCCCAGCAACGGATGTTCCAACACAGCCTCCATGCAGGTGCAGGTTGACTTTCCCATCGACGGGGGTCTGATAGGATTTAATGATACGATCTGTGCAGGCGAAATCCCCGACAGCATCGTCTCCCTGGCCCCTCCCAGCGGTGGCAGCGGTACTTATACCTATGTCTGGTCGTACAGTAACGTCGGGCCGACAGGCCCCTGGACCCTGATCCCCGGAGAAACAGGAATGGGATACCAGCCCGGTCCCCTGTACGATACCACATGGTTCTCCAGGGCAGCCTCCTCGCCACCATGTTCATCGGGCTGGACCCCTCCCATAGAGGTGATCGTTCACTCCTATCCTTCTGTGACCAATGCCGGCACCGACAGCATCTGCACAGGTAATACACTGAATTTCATACCATTGTCGAATGTACCAGGGACAACATTCGCCTGGACAGCCTCCGTGACCTCTCCCGGTGTCAACGTAACCGGCTGGAGCGCATCCGGCACAGGACCCATCAGCGATCCACTCTTCCTGGATCCCGGAACCTCCGTGCCGGGCGAAGTCACCTATGTGATCACTCCCATCGGCCCCGAGCCTACCCTTTGTGCGGGAGTTCCATCCAATCTGGTGGTCACGGTGAATCCGATCCCGACCGTCATCAACTCCCCCATGTCGCAGGAGATCTGTTCCGGCGGCGCCACCACGCTGGTGGTTCTGCAGTCGGCCGTTGCCGGTACCCATTTTACCTGGTATGCCACCACCCAGCCGGGGATCTCTGGATATCAGCCCACCGGAAACGATTCCATCCCCGTACAAACCATCCTGAGTACACGGACCGATTCCGGCTATGTTTACTACCATATTACCCCCTATGGGCCCGATCCTACCAATTGTCAGGGACCGGAGGTCGTCTATTCCATCCTGGTCAAACCCTCTCCTACGGTTACCAACTTCCCGATGTACCAGTACATCTGCTCCGGCGATACCTCCCAGGAGGTGATCCTGACCTCCAACGTTGCGGGCACAACCTTTGTCTGGACCTCCTCTGCTTCGCCCGGTGTGACCGGAAACACCCCATCCGGAACCGATATCATACCTCCCGAACCTTTGCTGAATCCCGGAACGGTCCAGGGTCAGGTCACCTATCACATCATTCCCAGCGGAAACCTGTTTGCTTGTCCCGCCACTCCGCGCGATTACATCATTTACGTGGACCCGATCCCTTCCATCACCAGTTCCCTCAGTGAATCCGTTTGTTCCAACGCCCCCTTTTCGTATACGATCACAAGCAATGTGAACGGTTCCACCTTTACCTGGGAGCGTCTGTCAAATTCAGGAATTCTGAATCCCGGCACATCCGGTATAGGCTTCACCATCAACGAAACCTTGATCAACATCACCGGAAGCCCGGTCACGGTAACCTACATCCTGACTCCCACCGGTCCGGTGCCGACCTCCTGTGCGGGAGTTACCGCCACCATGTACCTGACCGTCAACCCGCTGCCTGTCGTCGATGCCGGCAGCGATGTCACCATCAACTGCGGAACCAGCACGCAACTTAACGGTTCAGCATCAGGTGGAGTGGGTACACTTTCGTATACATGGAATCCACCGGCGCTGATCCAGTCGGGACTCAACACCCTTACCCCGGTTACCGTGAACCTTTCCAGCTCAGTAATCTTTACGCTAATCGTTACCGACAACACGACATCCTGCCAGAAATCCGACGTGGTGCAAGTGAACATCACCGGACCTTGTCTGAGTGTCAGTCCCACGGCTACACCGTCAACCATCTGCCTGGGACAGATCTCCCATCTGAACGCCAACCCGCTGGGAGGATCCGGTACTTACAGCTTTTTCTGGAGCGCTCCGGGATTTAACTCCACAGAACCCACTCCTGATGTTGCCCCTACAGTAACAACCACTTACCATGTCATAGTGGACGACGGTTACAGCAGTGTGAACGGGAATGTTACCGTAACCGTGAATCCCCTGCCGGCACTCTACAATGTCACCGGCGGCGGTGAGTTTTGCAGCGGAGGGGCAGGTGTTCCGGTCGGTCTCAGCGGTTCCCAGCTTCAGACCAATTATGTGCTTCAGCGAACCGGCTGGCAGAGCCCCCCGGTACCCGGAACCGGAGGCGCCATCACCTTTGGGAACATCAATTCCGGCGGACTGTACACGGTAATCGCAACCAACATCGTAACCGGATGCACCCGTCAGATGAACGGCAGCGCCACCGTGATCGCAAATCCACTCCCGCAGGTCAATGCAGGGGCCGACCAGGTGATTCCATATGGCACCAGTACCGTGTTATCGGGCATAGCGCTGGGAGGCACAGGTACCCTCGGGTATCAATGGACTCCCGGAACAAGTATCTTTTCCGGACAGGGAACGCTGACGCCTCAGACTACCAATCTGTACATAAATACTGAATTTACGCTGACAGTGACCGATGAGAAGAGCTGCATTGGCACCGACAACGTCTGGGTCTATCTCTCTGGCGATCCGCTGAGTGTGGCTGCCACAGCTTCCCCTTCAGTTATCTGCAACAACGGCCAGAATGTATATCTGTCGGCGGTGGCTGCCGGCGGGTCTGGCACCTACGGGTATTCGTGGAGTTCCGTCCCCTCCGGGTTCATCCCACCCGGGCAAAACCCCGTCGTGAATCCCACCGTCACCACTTCATACATCGTAACTGCCTCCGATGGGTATAACCTTGCACGCGACACGGTAGTGGTAACGGTGAACCCTCTGCCTGCCCATTATTCTGTCACAGGAGGCGGTTCTTACTGCAGTGGGGGCGCCGGAGTCCCGATAGGATTGACGGGTTCGCAACTCAATGTCAATTACCAGCTCACCGGTGCACCCGGGCCACCCATCATCATCCCTGGTACCGGAGGACCCGTCAGCTTTGGAAACATTACTGCTGCTTTCACTTATCATGTCTTTGCAGTTAACACCCTGACCGGCTGTTACGATACCATGCCCGGCAGCGCCACCGTGGTGATCCTGCCCCTGCCCGACGTTTACGCGGTAACCGGCGGCGGAACCTATTCGGCAGGCGGAGCCGGAGTTCCCATTGGGCTTGCCGGATCGCAGACCGGCATTACCTACCGGCTGATCGTGGGCAACGATACCATTCCCGACCCCGCTCTCCCGGGCCTTCCCGGAACGGGTTATCCCATCTCCTTCGGGAACCAGACACAGGCCGGTACCTATGTGGCCTATGGTACTAACGATATTACAGGTTGCGTCAGCATGATGAGCGGTAGCGCCACGGTTATCATCGATCCCTGGCCTGCCGTCTTTAACGTTACAGGAGGCGGCCCCTACTGCGCGGGAGATACCGGAGTCCATATCGGCCTTACAGGTTCTGAAACCAATGTAACATACCATCTTAAACTCGACGGAGTCCAGCACACCAACTTCCCGGGCAACGGTAATCCACTGGATTTCGGGCTGTTCCAGTCAGCCGGCCTTTACACCGTTACCGCTACCAACAATACCAGCCTGTTCACCCTCCCGATGACCGGCAACGCCACCGTGACCGTAAACCCTCTCCCCGACCAGTACCTGCTCGGTCCAGGCGGCCTGCAGTGTGCCGGTACAGAGATCTATCTGAACGGGTCGGATACCGGAATCCG
>CAYWHQ010000197.1:0-1334 GCA_964457665.1 uncultured Prolixibacteraceae bacterium
GGGTGTTCCCGTGGAAACGGAGTACCGGTTTATCGATGTTTAAATATAAAGGAAGATGATAATCCAATCGCTGATCGTTTTTGTAACGGCTGTACTGGCGGGATCGGCTTTATTTCTGATACGAAACCTGTCAGGCTCCTGGCTGAAGATGATGCTGGCTTTCAGCGGGGCTTTTCTTATTGGTATCACCTTCATGCTGCTGGTGCCTGAGGTATTTCATTACCACATCCATTACCTTGGGCTTTTTGTCATTGCGGGATTTCTGATGCAACTGCTGCTTGAGTGGCTGACCGCAGGAGCGGAACATGGCCACGACCACTCCCATTCCCACCCTGCGATGATCAGCCCTTTTCTGCTGCTGACAGGTTTGTGTATCCATGCCTTTATCGAGGGGCTCCCGATCCCTTCTGCTGCCACAAAGGAGTTGCAGTACTCGCTGGTGGCAGGGATCGTTGTCCATAACATCCCGATTTCACTGGTTCTTACCGGCCTCTTTCTCCAGTATGGCTGCTCCAGGGTCAGGGCGCTGGTTTACCTGGCAGTGTTCGCATTGATGACACCGCTGGGTTCGTTGCTGGGCATGTGGCTGCAGTCGGAAGCCGTGGAACGGATCGAAACCATCTTCCCTTATACCATGGCGCTGGTTATCGGTATCTTTCTGCACGTCTCCACATCCATTCTCTTTGAGGCCGAGGAGAACCACCGCTACAACCTGCGGAAATTCGCCGTTGTGATTGCCGGTCTTGCCATTGCCTTTCTGGTATCGCTGATGGGGCATACCCATTAAAAAATTTTGATACTTCGCGAAACCTGTTTATCTTTGCACCCCAATTCGTACTTCGTACTTCGTAAATCGTACTTCGTACATCGTACTTTGAAATGCCCAGGTGGTGAAATTGGTAGACACGCTACTTTGAGGGGGTAGTGGCCTCAGGCTGTGCAAGTTCGAGTCTTGTCCTGGGCACTTGTTCAAGGTCTCTGTTTTCGGGCAGAGGCCTTTTTTTTTTGCGTCCAACTTTGTTTATTTTAGCCGGATCAATAGTTCCCCAGAATACTATTGTATCTGTAATGAAGAATCCGCGAGAATTCAAAAGGGCGAAAGAGAAGTCCGGTTACCAGGGTGTTGCAGGCCAGGGTTGGTTTGAACGGCTAACCGGTACCTACGGCATATGGGTTGTGATGTTCCTGTCGGCCGCTCTGTTTATTCTTATTTTCCGGAACTTTCTTATCGGTAATTCCTACTATATTTTCTTTGATATTGCAATGGATTCCTATGAATATCTCTACCCGACTTATGTGCATGTTTCAAGGTATATCAGGGAGGATGGTTTCCC
>CAYWHQ010000197.1:1344-6065 GCA_964457665.1 uncultured Prolixibacteraceae bacterium
TTGCTACCGGAATGGGACAGAATATCATGGCGTTAAGCCTGGCCGATCCGTTTCACTGGATCTTATTCCTCGCAGGAGAAGATCATATTCCCGGAGCTGTCATATGGATAGAATTAATAAAGGTCATCGCTACTTCCATGATCTTTTTCCTATTTCTGCGAACTGCTCAATTCTCATCGTACACATCAATAATAGGATCCTTGTTGTTCTCCTTTTCAGGATTTATGCTGGTGGGAGGGGCGTGGAGTTCTTTTTCAACGGAGCTTTTTTTATTGGCTTTGCTGTTGTTTGCATTCGAACGTTTTTATCAGCGAAATCTTGTTTTTCTCTTCCCTGTTGCCGTTGCCTTTATCGCCTGGTTTAACCCGTTCAACCTTTGGCTGTACGGTGTATTTCTGATCTTGTATATGTTTTTCCGCTTTTTATATGGTGAATCCTGGCATTGGAAGAAAATTTCCGGAAGAATTCTGCTTCTGGCAGGACTGGCGGTACTGGGAGTGTGTATCGGAAGTTTTAATTTCATTCAGTATGTCCGGATGCTTTTAGAGAGCCCCCGGGCAGAAGGTGATTCATCCTTGTTTTTTTCCTTGTTCTCGGTTCATCCCTTTGCCCTGGAGCGGACCGAACATTATGTAACCCTTCTTTACCGGTTGTTTTCTTCAGATCTTCTTGGAAATGCAAGGACCTATACTGGCTGGCACAATTACCTTGAAGCGCCTCTCCCGTATATCGGCCTGCTGCCTTTGCTGTTATGGCCATTTGGATTTACCGGGATCTCCGCTCGGAAAAAATGGGCGCTCTCTGCATTTATCCTTGTTATGATCCTTCCGGCAGTATTTCCTTTTTTCAGATATGCACTGTATCTTTTTGCAGGGGATTACTATCGCGGATATTCCGTATTCCTCTCCCTGAGCCTGTTAATCCCCGCATTGTTTGGAATACAGAAGATTTTCAACGGTAAGAAAATCCCTTTATATCTGCTGTTAGTGAATACGGCCATCCTGTTGATCCTGATTTCCCTCCCTCTTCCGATGGAGATTAAAAACCTGAATATGGATGGAAGTAGCTACATATTCAGACAAGCAAAGAATGATTTAATGATTGCCGATACGGGAAAACAAAATACAATTCGCATACTGCTGGTCCTTTATGCCTGCCTGCTTCTGCTGACCCGGTTCAGAAAAATGAGAGTTCCATGGCTTTTTCTGGTACTCTTTCTGATATGTGCTGAGATCGTTTGGTCCGGCCGATCGGTTCTCCAGGGAAGATTAACAATGCGTAAAACCGATATGAGGAGAAAGGCTTATTTCCATGATAATTCCCTGACGGCTGTGCGCTATATTCATTCAATAGATTCGTTATTTTATAGAATAAACAAGACTTACCGGTATGGACCGGGATTACCGGTTGCATATAACGACAGTAAAATTCAGGATTTTTACGGAACGTTGTCATACCATTCCTTTAATCAAAAATACTACATCCGTTTTCTTCACGCGTTGAAACTCATTCATCGCGGTGATGAGTGGTCTACCCGGTTTTCGGCAGGTGTATCTTCCAATCCAATACTTTGGCCACTTTTATCAGTGAAGTATTACATTGACAAGCAGAGTAATCCTTCGGCTGAACCTTACGGATTCGATTCAGTTACCGGTTTTGGCAATTTTGGCATATTCCGTGCAAAGCTTTCGTTGCCCCTGGGCTTTTCCTATTCATCTTGTTTACAGGAGCATGAATTCTTTTCACTGAGCCAGACACAGAGGGCGATGACCATGTACCGGGCGGTTGTGATTGATTCGGCAGACTTCAGGAAATACTGTAATGGATTAAAGCGGTTTGAACCGGAAGATACACTGGGATTTTACTTTATCGATGATTTATCATCTTACATAGACGCCCTGAAAATTGATACGCTCAGGATTTTATCTTTCAGTCAGAACCGGATTGACGGGGAGATTACCCTGAGAAATGCAGGAGTGTTGTTCTTTTCCATTCCATATGATCAGGGTTGGAGAGCGATAGCGGATGGCAGGAGAAAAAACCTGATGATTTCGAACATCGGTTTCATGGGGCTGTATCTGGAACCGGGTGAGCACAGGATTGAACTCACATTTGCCCCGATCAATTTTTTTACAGGCATGGCAGTCAGTCTGGCTGGAATTGTTATATATTTGATCTTATACTTCATCTTCCGCAAGAGATGGAAGTGGATCTCAGGAGATGAAGGTGAGCCAAACCAGCAATAATCATATGCATCAACACAACCAGGAATTACAAATCGGATTAATTGGTTTCGGTTACTGGGGTCCTAATCTCGCCAGGAATTTTGAGGCAGCTGAGGGGTGTGTTTTGGCAGGGATTGCCGATATCAGTCATGAAAGATTGGCAAAAATCCGGTCGCTGTTCCCGAATGTGAGATTATCGTCGACTGCAGAGGAACTTCTTGAAGATCGGAGCATTGATGCAGTAGCCATTGCCACTCCTGTTCATGCCCACTATAAAATCGCCAAAGCTGCATTGCTCAGGGGCAAGCATGTGCTGGTTGAAAAGCCGGTCGCAGCATCATTTCCCGAAGCTGAGGATCTGGTAAATCTTGCGATGAAAAAGGGATTGGTAATCATGGCTGATCACACATTTCTCTATTCGGAAGCGGTCAGAAAAATCAATGAAATGATCCGCCAGGGTGAGATCGGAAACCTCACATACTTTGATTCAACCCGAATCAATCTTGGTATTTTCCAGCCTGATGTCAACGTGCTCTGGGATCTCGCCCCGCATGACCTGTCTATCCTGAATCTCTTTCAGAGAGAAAAGCCTCTCAGTGTTAATGCGGTTGGAGCCTGCCACACGGGAAACGGGATCGAACATATTGCTTACCTCTCCATCCGGTATTCTTCCGGTTTTATTGCACATCTGAACTGCTCCTGGACCTCTCCTGTCAAGATCAGGATGATCCTGGTCGGCGGGGATCGCCGAATGATCGTGTATAATGACCTTGAACCGACCGAGAAGATCCGTGTTTACGAGACCGGTTACCGGCACAACACCCTGGAGGAACAGTACCAGATCAGGGTCGATTACAGAACAGGGAATGTTTTTATACCGAAAATTGAAATCCGGGAGCCACTGAAAGAGGTTGTCGGTGAATTCATCAGATGCATTCAGCATGGGACTAAACCGGTTGCGGATATCGATTCGGCGCTGAATGTAATCAGGATACTGGAGGCTTCGGCGCTTTCCCTGAAACGGAACGGCTGTGAAGTGCCAATAATCGGCTGGACATGAAAAAAATCAATATTCAAAACGAACGACAGTCGCTCGTAAATGTAATGACCGGCGACGATGTTGTTTTTTACGGGTTCGTCAATGCCTATGGTTGCTCCATTGACAGCGGTACGAGAATTGGGGCATTTGTAGAAATCCAGAAAGGCGCCTTCATTGGAAAATGCTGCAAGATATCCAGCCATTCCTTTATCTGCGAAGGGGTAACGATTGAAGATAATGTCTTTATCGGTCATAACGTTACATTCATCAATGACAGGTTTCCCAGGGCAACAAATCCGGATGGTTCACTTCAGGGGGCCAGCGATTGGGCACTCGAACCGACCATGGTCAGAACAGGGGCATCCATCGGATCAGGCTCCACGATCCTCTGCGGTATTACAATTGGAGAGAATGCCATTGTCGGAGCCGGTTCCGTGGTTACAAAGAATGTCGCCGCCGGGGTAATTGTAGCAGGTAACCCGGCCAAGGTGCTTCGAAAATGCGCCCAGTAAACAGCTTTTCACCAACCATTATCCATGATTATGAAACCCTGGCCTTCCCCTGTACAATTTCTTGACCTGAGAGAACAGTATCTTGCGATAAGAGAGGAGGTACTGGAAGCTGTTGGCGAGGTGTTTGAGCGGACCGCTTTTACCAACGGTTATTCGGTGCGGGAGTTTGAATCAGCTTTTGCACAGTATTGCGGTACGGGGTATGCCATCGCGCTGAACAGCGGGACCTCCGCAATCCATTTGGCATTGGCTGCCCTGAATATTGGCCGGGGTGATGAGGTGATCCTTCCCTCTGCCACCTTTATAGCTACCGCCTGGGGTATAGCTTATATGGGAGCTAAACCGGTCTTTGCCGATTGCGACCCGGAAAACTGGCAAATCGATCCCCGGTTGATTGAAAAGCATATTTCTCCACGGACCAAAGCGATCATTGGTGTTCACCTCTACGGGCAACCTTTCGACGTAAATGCCATCCGCGACATTGCCGAAAAACATGGTCTCTTTCTGATTGAAGATGCCTCTCAGGCGCATGGTTCCAAATATCTTGGAAAAATGACCGGAGGATGGGGTGACCTTGGCTGTTTCAGCCATTACCCGGGGAAAAACCTGGGAACATATGGTGAAGGGGGATGCGTAACGACGGATAATCCACGGTGGGCGGAACAGATATCAGTTATGAGGGTCCACCATTTCGGGAATAATTCACTGGCGGATGGAATCGGGTACAACATGCGCATGGGGGGAGTGGAAGGCGCGGTATTAAGGATCAAACTGAAATACCTGGATGCCTGGAACAACAGAAGGAGGGAAATTGCAACGATGTACCGCACCGGGATCACTAATCCCGGAATCCGCTTTCAGAAACTGGTTGCAGATTCGGAACCGGTCTACCATCTGTTCGTAATTACGACGGATAATCGGGAAAGGCTGAAGGAATACCTCCGG
>CAYWHQ010000198.1:0-6059 GCA_964457665.1 uncultured Prolixibacteraceae bacterium
CTTTTTGAAGTCGCTGGACGAAATGTTCGGGGAAGCGTTCAGCCCGCATGGTCTGCCAGTCGTCATCGATCCAGAAGCGGTTTCCCTGGCCATAATTGTGGTAATAATCATCATCATCCGTAAATCTTGTGCCGTATAACTCTTCGTGGTAGTTGATGATCTGTGCCTGGGCGATGGCCGGGCATCCTGCAATGCTCCGTGAGCCAGCGTTGAGATCCATCGGGCACATCTGGTTATAGGGAGCGGTTTGCGTCCAGTTTGTCCAGAGCCAACCCTCCGTGGGGGTGGTCCCCGGTTCGGGCCATTGCTGCACAGGGTTTTGACCCGGAAGATCCATTCCGGGGCGGCCGTCAAGCATTTTATTCCATTGCTCCGCGATCGCTTTCCTGCGGTCGGGATTGGTACGGTGGGCCATCTGCAGCCTGGCCTCCAGGTCGTACCCAATCAGTTGATGCAGGCTACGTTTTATATTGTCGGGAAGATCATAGTTACCGGTGAACGACATGGCATACACAGGCGGAAGCATCCGGTCGGCCGACAGGATCAGGAAGCCCGAAGGGACGAAGGTGAAGAGATACCCTGTGACAAGCCCGCCGGAGCCGTTCAATGGCACCATAGCGTCGGGACGGCATCCCGGGAGAGCGGGCTCCATGTATTGCCGGGCAGCATCCGACAACAACCGTGGGCTGACCGGCTGGGAAAAGCCGGCGATAGCCCAAACAGCAAAAAAAAATGACAACAAAATGTGTTTCATGATCGTTTTATTGAAGTTTTTAGGAGATATCTTTTTTCAAAGCTTTGGCATGGTGAAATTTTTTTCTTCCACCGGCTTATTCAGCTCCACAGTTTCCAGCTGCAGGGTATTATATCGCTGTCCGCCCATATGATTCTCCTGGGTGAAGGCAAAAGGGATTCCCTCCACCTTCCTGAAATCAAGGGCATATCCTTCCATGATTACCTCCTGACCCCTGATGACCCTGGTAAACCTGCGTTTCACCTGCAGGTAACTGCTGCAGTCAATAAAATAAAACTCCACGCCTCCGTCGGCCCGGGTAAGTTTGATCCGGTAGGCGGGAGATCCGTTCACGGTATCGGTACCCTCCAGTTCCGCCTTATGCCCTTTTACCTGCCAGTTGAAAAGCAATCCATCAAAATCTGCCCTGTTCTTAATGTCGGTCAGGCGATCGCCTGACATCGGCTGAGGCTTCGCATTCCCGGTCCAGGGGGCAGTCATCCAGCCGGTAGTCCCGTCGTAACCCTGATAGGCTGTCATATCGGCCACATCAAACTCCATGAAAAATTTGTCGGGCCTCATCCGGGTGATCCTAACCGGCATGACGTCGTTTTGCGTGATGGTACCGCTGACAATGATGGTATTCACCTTTTGGAGAAGATCATATCCTGATGCCTTGTAATACTTCTCAAGCACCTCGTTCAGCGATGCTTCCTGTGCCAGTGCTCCTCCCCAGAACACCAGCACCAGCAAACCCAAAAAGAAACTCCTCATAACCTTAAAACTTAAAAACGCTTTAATTCACCAACTGATCCGTTCAACCACTGATTCTGTAGGCCATCAATCCCTTCCCGTGCCTCACGTACATGATCCCCTTGCAGATAACAGGGTGGGCAAAATGGGCCTTGGTGCCACCGGTAATCCTGAAGGTATTGACCATTTCGATTTTCGGTCCGGCAGGCTTTGCCAGCCCCATATGTCCACGTTCATTGTAAAGATACAACATTCCGTCGGCCATGTTGATGGTGCCCCTGTCGAATTTCAGGGAATCAACAATTTTTCCTGAATCCGTATCAACGGTATAGTACATTCGCCGCTCATAGCTTGAGGAATACAGATACTGACCCTTTTTGATAAATCCACCCGTCAGTCCGTCGCAGCGACCATTGCGCCAGAGTTCGGTAATCGTACTTCCATCGTCGGAAAGCCTGAATTTTACCGCACCGTTACCGTTGCCATTTACGATATACAGATATCCATCTTCATAAAAAGGGGTGTTGCACTGGCAATCGATATCCTGTCCTTCCTGTTTATACGACCATAGGAGCTCTCCGTTCCGGATATCAATGCCCAGCATGGTAGTCATGGAAAAGGTGACCAGAATAGTTCGTTGCGGAAGCCGGATGAGCCGCGGCGATGAATAGCTTGTGATCTCCCCGGTGCCTTTGCAGATCCACTTTATCTGGCCGGTAAAGCGGTCGAGGGCGATCACGTTGGTATCCGGACTTCCGGGAGAACAATAAACCACATCTCCTTCCACCAGCACTGATTCAGCAAAACCGAAGCGGGGAACCTTCCCGTGAAAGTCGCTGACCAGGTCGGCCGACCATCTGATCTGGCCTGTGTTGGTTTCGAGACATGCCAGCTTCCCCATTCCTGCAGTGACATAAACAAGATTACCAGCCACGGTCGGGGTAGACCGGGAGCCAGGGTAGCTCTGCACCCACTCTTTGCCTATCGGGGTTTTCCATAAAAAACGACCATTCAGATCAAGTGCGAAAAGATAGGTTACCGTATCGATCTCTCCGTTCACGAATATCGCTTCCGCAGAAATGACCGGCGAACCATAGCCATTGCCCAGTCCGTCGTATTGCCAGACCAGCGGAGGGCCTTCGGGCGGCCAGGATTGCAGCAGGCCGGTTTCCGGGAAGATCCCGGTGCGGTCGTTGCCGCGCCATTGCAGTACCTCCTGGGCTGAGCCCGGGAGGCCGGCAAGCAGTATCACAGCAAAAAGGGCTGGGAGAATGGTTCTTTTCATAGGATATCAAATATTTGCCCAAATATAGCGTGTCATGGTTCCGGGGTCAAAGATTTTCGGTAACAGGGGTAATTTTGACGATGTTCATGCTGACAGGCACTGATTCGCCTGCCCCAACGTCATAATCATATGGCACCCCTTTTAACAGTACAGTAAAAAACCGAAATTCACCTTATTGCCTGATCAAAGTACCAAAATAGGCTTTGCATTCGGTTGGCAGTCCTGGCCTGTATACAAGTTTGATGTGATTGATGCCGTTGATGTATTGGATTGGATAGAGATTCATCTGGGTGTTTTTTCCGCAATAGCCTACCAAGCCCTCACATTTTTCTTCGAGGGCAAGATGATCGCTTACCAGGGTTTGGAAAATCTCTTTCCATCTCGGTTCCCATTGGGGTTGCCGCATACGGCGCAGGTACATCTCGATACCGGCGAATGGCAGCACAACTTCACCAATGTGGATATTTAAAACCGTATAATCGAAAAGAGGGGCATACCGGCCAATCATGGTTTCGATGACCTGCTGCTCCCCCGGCCACCCGATTTTCGTGAGATATCCGGGTAGTTCACTATTGCTGATGTTCGTGAGGACCAGCCGAATGGCCTCGGTTTTGCGGGGTACCATAAAACCGGTCTGGTACAGTCCGGCGCCATCCGGCAGCGCCTCAACACATTTGGTCAGCGATCGTGCCAGGTGATCAGGAAAACCAATCCCGAAGAGAATCAGGTAGATCTCCTGGAGCACCTGCAGCATGTTTTTCCACTGTGTTTCCCTGGAACCGTCTTCTCCGGCGATTTTGAAGAAGATGTTCGGGATGGTATGACAGGCGTTTTCGGTACAATCGAATTCCAGCCAAAGCAAATTGAGTTTTTTGCTGAGCAGGTCAGAACTCCCTCCCCATGCTTTTAACAATTGAGTGATGTTTAACCAGAAAGGAGTCTTAAAAATTCCCTCCGATAATCCGGCCACAGAATTCTCACCTGCCAGCATCGAAACTCCAAGGCTTCCCTTCGTTATCTTCAGGAAAAAATCGCAGGAAGGTGAAGGATCTCCAAGCCTGGTCTCAAAGCCAAATCCTGAGGTGGTGTCAAAAGGAAACAAATGACACAGCTTTTTGAGTGTTGTAATTCCCTGCGGAGAAATAAGACTAATGTCAAGTCGTTGTTCCACCGCTTCAAAATGGCTGAGAAAAGTTTGTTTTAAATTCATCGGATTGTTGATGACGGGTTTAACGGGTGAGCATCTTACCTGCAAGCAACAGGCTGTCGAGTACGGTGGCTGTGGTGAAGATTGCGTGTTGGTCGGTTGTGATCGTTCCGTACCGGTACCCTTCTTTGCTTTTTGACCACTCTTCACGACCGGAGGGGACCATCATGTAAACGGGCGGGACCTGCAATACGGCCGACGGTTCCCACGATCCGTCGGATTTTTGCCGGGTGATCAGCCAGCGAAGGGCTTCTGCACTCTTTGAAATACCTCCGGTGGTTGCATCGGCAAGCAGGATGGTCTTTAACCCTAAGGCTGTTGCAAAGGGGGAACCGTCGGGGTAACGCCCGGTACAGATGGCCTGGTGACCGGTGAATAACTCCAGGGCACAAGAGAGTGCCCGCTCAATCGAATTCCGGTTTTTCTCCTTACCATTCATGATCAGGGCCTCCACGGCCAGGGCCGAGGTATAAACAGAATCCTCCCTCTGTCATCCTTCTTCAGGATCCTGCTTTGAAGGTCGCTGGCCAGGAGGGGGATACGGATTCTTTTTGACATGGCTGTGGTTTAAAAGTAGCCGGATTTGATGGGTGGCTTATTTACACAGATTACCGGTTCAGAAGACCTCCTGGGCCCCGAAATAGATACCGTTCGACTGTTCTCCCCAGGTAAAGTCGATCAGAATGTTCGTAGGGTTCAGCTTGTCGACTGCGATCCATAATCCGAACCCCCCCGGCCGGCCTGATATAGCCGAAGAGCGGAACTCCCTGGTTCTTGCTGGAAGCGGTGGAGGCATTCACGAAAAGCTCTCCGCAGAGGAGCTGATTACAGTGGGTGATGGAAAACCGGTACTCAACCTCGCCGTACACCAGGTTCAGGCTTATATTGTCGGGTCTGTACTCCCCGGGATTGAAGCCATGCACGGTTGAATAAGTGTAATGCGCAGTGAGCGATGGTTTCAGTGAATCAAGCACCAGGGTCTCATCCACAATGGTGTAGTATTAGGTCAAAATGGTAACCCAGGCCCACGTAGAGGTTTTTGGCCACATGGTTCGAAAAGATCTCATGCAACTTCAACCACCTGAATTGCATCGGGAGCTCCTTGGCCCAGCCATACGGGGGAGTCGAATCGACCTCCATGCCGGGCATGGCTGGAACGGGATCGTTTCTACCCAATCCCAAACTATAAATGGGTATGCTGTAGATGTAATACCTCCAGTCGCCCTGGAGGAACCACCGGCTGCTTGGTCTCCCTGTACTTACTGAAGTACCAGGTAAGCGTTCCGCCTGCTCCGAGCTGGAATCCCTTGGTGGGATTATAGGCGACATAGGGCAGGAGGAAGGTCTTTACTTTCCGGGCGGTGTCGGGCGGCACATAGGCCTTTTTAAAGATAATCTCCTGGATGTTTTTCTGTTCGCAGTCCCCCGGTCTCCCGGCACTGTCAGCAACTACCTATGCAATGGCACCTGTGCCGGATAAAAAGAACAAGACCAGCAAGAGTGTTTTGTAAGGTAATATTGATTGCCTCATTTACCGTTTGAATATCTCAGATTCTGAAGGCAAGCCCTCTCCAACCTGATGGCTTATGCTGTCAATTCAATTTTACGAAAATAGAGATAATGCAGGTGAATACATCCGGTATTTCTTCGCAGTTTTGAAAAATACCTGATGATGAGTGTCATAATTACAATACATTGCCTTGTTTAATCACTAAATTTGTGAATGAATTCACGACGCAGCGCCCGGGGGTGATCAGGATTCCACCTGGTATCCGTCAGGACCGGGTTCATGCAGACCGTGAATGATCATCATGGGTATTCCATATTGCCGCTGAAATCATAAATAATCAACATACGAAACGAGGAATGAAAAGGAACATCGGGTTGGCTTTGCTTGCGCCAACCGCATTTGCAGGACACCTTTTTACCCAGGAACGGACCATCCTCCCGATCAGGAAGCCGGAACCTGCAAGGTACAAGGAACTGGATGTACGAAATGCCACTCCGCCAAAGCGTTTTGAGGTCAGGGCTCCGGAGGGCGCTCCCAACGTCGTGGTCGTTCTGATTCACGACATGGGTTT
>CAYWHQ010000199.1:0-6048 GCA_964457665.1 uncultured Prolixibacteraceae bacterium
AGGTTATTGCAGACAAGCTGGTTTTGATGGCCATAAGCGAATTTATCAAAACAGACTTTTATGAATCTGAGCCTGGGGACTTAGATCCGGAAACCAAGCTCAACGTGATCAGTGAATTAATCGCAAGGAGGGTGCCGGCATGAACGATATAGAATGCGTCGTTGCTTTCATCATTCCCGGTCGCCCGGTACCAGCTGCCCGGATGACCAGGAGAGGGAAATATGTTAAACCAAATGCACAGCGGTATCTTGCTTATAAAGAGGCAGTAGGTTGGGAAGCCAGAGCAGTAATGAAAAATACACCACCATTAGGCGGAGCCATAGCAGTCGAGATATGGGCATATCTGTCAAAAGGCCGAAGAATGGGCGATGTAGATAATATTGGAAAAGCCGTACTTGATGGCATGAATAAGATCGTTTACGAGGACGATGAGCAGGTCGTGGACTTAACCATACATAGGCGGGAAGGGTTGCCGCAACGAACCGAGGTAAAAGTCTGGCCGGTGGCCATATAAGGGAGAGGATAATTTGAATATTCATGAGTTTGCAAAGATACTGGATGGCCGGGAATATCGGTATGAGATAACCAAAGAAGAGGAAAAACTGGCAAAAGAGTTAGGTCTCGTGGTTGTATTTGGCGCTTCTGACGATTTAGCCGAATTTCGTGAGGCAATATATGATGAAACTGGATGCTATGAAGGGGAAGATATTTATTTAACCGTCAACGGGCTTCTCGAAGATTTGGAATGTGATTGTAAATATGCTATTGCCTCACGAAAACAGGAAGAGTCGGCGGCAAAAAAAATAGAAGCCGTTTGGGATTCAGAAGGCTACTCCTGGATTTATAAAACCGACATCCCCCATGCAACCTTTAACATTTTGGAAGACGGAGAAAAGTACTGCCGAGGCATCGTGTTTGATCTCAAGACGGCCTTCGATGTGGGGGTGGCACAAATATGATCGTAGAGAAGCTAGACGTCGATGATTTCCTAGAACTGCTTTCCATGTTTGATGGAAATATCAGTAACGTTGAATACCAGATGAGTCTGGAACGGATCTGGGGGAAGAAGGTAAGGTTCACACCACCTGGTTGGGGAGAATACGAGGACGAACGGTATTAGTAAGAGGGGAGGACTGGGAAGTTGGCAAAAGGCAGCAGCGTTAAGGAAGTTGAGGAAACAAGCCTGGGGAGAGTAAGCGTGGATTTAGTTATCAAGAAAGCTGTATCCGAGGCCTTTGAGTCCTGGCGCAGCATGGTTGAAAGAAAGCCTGATCAAATAAACAAAATTATAAGGGAAGCGGTTCAGGCAGGAATGGAAGCCGGATACCACCAGGCAGTACGGCAGCCAGCGGATGCCTATAAAGCGACCGAAAAACGCCTTTATTCCATCCCGGATCTGAAAGCTAAAGTTGCTGAGGAAACAAGAAGATTAGGGGATATTAAAAAGCGCGGTTTAGGTCGCAGAAGCACCGATATGGCCAGATTTTTAAAAGCCGGTCGGAGGATTAGCGAAGATGAAATTTTAGAGGCCTTAATACAAGACAAACTTGCAGCCATAATGCATGACAAAAACGAAATAAACCTTATCGAAGCGGCTTTAGACGGGCTAAAGAACGAACAATATTACGAGTCAATTCCACTGCGATATTTCGAGGGCAAGAACGACAAAGAGATTGGAGTTATCTTAAATTGTGATGAGTCAACGGCCCGAAGAAACCGGTCGCGCTTAGTTAGGCGGATGTCAGTACGCCTATATGGAGCGATAGCAGTAGGATAAATGGCGTGCCTTTTTCGTGTGCCTAAAAGTTGCCTGTGCCTGCCTATTTACAGTGCCTTTTTTGCCTGATATACTTTTTTAAGATAGAAGAATTGTCAGTAAGGGCTCCGAGCGAATCGGGGCTCTTTTGTTTTCTATTCAAGAAAGGAACCTTCCTTGACTCTTCTATTAGAATTAAACAGGTTGTATAATTGTGGAAGGAAGGGGAGGGGAAATTATGACATCTTTTCACTCTACTGTGTCACATCATATTACACAATGTAATCAAATTATCGAATCACAAGATAATCTAGAGGCTAAAAAGCAGGTTGAAAAAATGGTTGTTGCTTATGAGTTATACTTGCCTAATTTGAAAAAATCGCTAGACAGATATGGAGTGGCGGAAGTAAAAGGAGCTGCTAACTATTTTCAGGATCTTGAAAAAATAACTACAGCCTTAAAAGTATTAAAAACACATAAAAATAATCCCCCTGTTTATAGATCACAATCTGGCATAAACATTGATAATAGAAATACTTTGACAAATGATATTAACATTGACATTGATATTAATATCAGGTTTGAAGAAGTAAAAAGTGAAATTAAAAATAACGGCTCCTTACCCCAGGTAGAAATTGATGAAATTCTAAAGAAAATAGATGAACTCGAGGCAATATATAATGACCCGGACACAAGAAGTATGAAGTGGAGTAAAACAAAGGGTTTTTTAGAATGGTTGAGTGGAAAAGGCGTGGATATTGCTGCTAAAATCTTACCACTGGTTCTTGAAAGTATAAAATAATAGGATTTCTCATAATATTAGTCAAGCCGGGCAGAATTTAGCTCCGGCTTTATTTTTTGAGGAGATGGTTCTCATGTCGGGGCGATCATGTTTCTATTATTGGCATCTCTGACAGGAATGATTGTGGGCGTGACCGGTAGCGGTGGGCCGAAGCATTAAGCAGGAAAACCTTTCCTTTTTACAGTAAAATGAGAAGAAAAAGGAGAGGGAGATGTGTTTTGAAAATAGACATAACTAAAACAAACAATTTAGCGTATCTTCATGGTGTTGGACTTTTAGAAATCCCGGATACTATTTATGCTTTCAAAGATGGATATATTGCAAAAGCAATATCCGATGTTATTATTGGGTACGGGATATATAAACAGCATCAACAAAAAGGAGAAATATCGGCAGTTGTGATTAATCAATTAAAGAGCCAAATTATTTACAATGTTGAAGAAAGTCAAGAAAAAGTTTACATAGAAAATTTCATAGAAGAATTACAAGATAATGATGTGAACGAAATTATTGTAACCCAAATTTAAAATAACCAATAGGATTAAAAGTTGATAACAGAGCCGTTCCATACGGGGCGGCTTTTTTATTTGAGGTGGCCAAATGATTTTACAAACAAAATCGATAGACGAATTAACTCCATCACCATATAATCCCCGCGTGGATCTTCAGCCAGGGGAACCGGAATATGAAAAGCTGAAGCGTTCCATTCAGGAGTTTGATTATATTGAACCAATCGTCTGGAATAGTATGACCGGCAATGTGGTCGGCGGCCACCAGCGTTTGAAAGTTCTTAAGGACCTTGGTTACCAGGAAGTTGAGGTCTCGGTTGTGAGCCTTTCAGGGGAAAAGGAGAAGGCTTTAAACCTGGCTCTTAACAAGATAAGCGGCGATTGGGATTTACCTAAGCTCAAAGATTTACTAGAAGAATTAACTCTGGTCGATTTCGATATGGATTTGACCGGGTTTGATGATATTGATATAAAAGACCTTTTTAAGCAGTTTGAAACAGACTCAGAAATCAAAGAAGATGACTTCGATACAGAGGCAGAAGCTGCTAAGGTCACAGAACCGAATACCCAGCCGGGAGACATCTGGCAACTAGGGCGTCACCGGTTGTTATGTGGGGATGCCACAAACTTAGCCGACCTAACCCGGTTAATGGAGGGGAAAATGGCTAATATGGTCTTTACGGATCCTCCTTACAACGTAGACTATACCGGGGCCACAAAGGATAAATTAAAGATCTTGAATGATAAAATGGGCTCAAATCAATTTTACGAGTTTCTAGAGGCATCGTTCGAAAATATGATAAACGTAACCGCTCCGGGAGGGGCGGTTTATATTTGTCACGCCGACTCGGAAGGATACAACTTCCGCAAAGCTTTTGTTGATGCTGGATTTCTGCTTAAGCAGTGTATTATATGGGTTAAAAACACCATAGTAATGGGCAGGCAAGATTACCACTGGCAGCATGAGCCGATTATTTACGGATGGAAACCTGGAGCTGCTCACTCGTGGTATGGAGGTAGAAAAGAGAGCACTACCTGGAACATCGATAAACCGTTGAGGAACGGGGAGCACCCGACGATGAAACCTATCCAGCTGGTGGCGAGAGCCTTAAAGAACTCAAGCCAAGTTGGAGAACTGGTTTTAGATATGTTCCTTGGAAGCGGCTCAACATTAATAGCTGCGGAACAATCAAACCGTATCTGTTACGGCATGGAACTGGATCCAGTTTACTGTGACGTCATCATCAAAAGATGGGAACAACTCACCGGACAGAAAGCTGTTAAAGCAAATTAAAGGGAGGGTGCATTAACACCCTCCCTTTTCACCAGGTACCCCTGGCAGGGGAGATAGTGAAGAACCGTGGCCACGGATTCAACGAGACACTATCTCCATATTCGTAATATCGAATATAGGGGGTGCCAACAATAGACTCGGAAGACAGGTCGATTCATTGTCAAGACGATGAACAAGATCGATTAGCAGCTTCTAAGAGCAAATATCAAAAGGTCGTGCAGGCGGCTATCGCCCAATGGGTGAATGATTTTAAGACCGGCAAGATTAAGCTGGATACCGTAGATGATCTGGAGAAACTAATCCGTTTGGATTTGCGTCTTCAAAGGGATGAATGACTAATGCTTGCCCGGAGGTGGTGTTATGTAGATGTCGATGCCGCAAAGCGAGAATCGCAAAAAGGCCTTTGAGGTCTATGAACAGAATAATGGCGACATTCCCAACCGGACCATAGCTGAACAGCTAGGCATTAACGAGAAGACTGTGGGCGGGTGGAAATGCAAAGATAAATGGGATGAGAGATTGAGCGGAGTACTCCGGAAAACTAAGCGGAGTACTCCGGAAGAGAAGAAACAAGGCCGTGTACCTAAGTACCCATTTCAAAAGGGAAATAAGTTGGCCGTAGGTCACGGAGCGCCTAAGGGAAATAAAAACGCTCTGGGCAATCGTGGCGGCCATGGCGCACCCAAAGGGAATAAGCAGACAGAGAAGCATGGCTTCTTTGCAAAGATATTTCCGGATGATGAAGAGACCCGGAGTATTATTCAACATATCCAGATCAAGAGCCCGCTGGACATACTCTGGGAAAACATAGTTATTCAGTACACGGCAATCGCCAGGGCGCAAAAGATTATGCATGTAAAGAGCCAGGATGATCTGACTAAACACCTGAAAAGGCAAAAAGAATCAAGCGGTTTACATAGTGATAGTTGGGAGAAAGAGTGGGAGATTCAATATGCGTGGGATAAACACGCTAACTTCCTTCAAGCTCAATCCCGGGCGATCACAACACTTGAGCGCCTAATTGATAGATACGAAAAACTATTGCTTAAAGATATGGAGACCGAAGAACAGCAGCTGCGCATTGAAACCCTAAAAGCCCAGCTGGATAAGATTAAGAACCCCAATCAGGAAGCTGATATCACTAAATATATTGAAGCCCTCCACCAGACAGCAGAGGATGTATGGTCTGGAGAGGAAGAAGAGGACAAGGAGGCTGACGGAGAAGGCGAGGCTGATGCATAATGGCAAAAGCACAAGCAGCAGCGTTCAAATTTCAGCCGTTCTCTGTTAAGCAAAAGAAGGTCCTGACCTGGTGGATGAACCCCAGCCCTTATAAAGACTACGATATGATCATTTGTGATGGGTCAATAAGAGCGGGCAAAACCATTGCCATGATAGATGGGTTTGTAACCTGGTCGCTGGCTACCTTTGAAGATGAAAGCTTTATCCTGGCTGGTCGATCCATCGGCGCTTTAAAACGCAACGTGCTAAAGCCAATGTTTCAGATCCTGGCCGCCAAAGGTATACCATACCACTATATAAGATCTGGCCCCGATGCGAGGATAGAAATCGGCACCAATACTTACTACTTGTTCGGGGCCAACAACGAAGCCAGCCAGGACACTCTCCAGGGGTTAACTGCAGCCGGGGCATATGCTGATGAAGCAGCACTGTTTCCAGAGTCATT
>CAYWHQ010000200.1:0-6044 GCA_964457665.1 uncultured Prolixibacteraceae bacterium
AAACGTGTTTCATGAGGCTGATCGCAAAATTTAACCTGACAATCCGGTGGTATTGTTTTGGTGAGAGCCCCACCTGACGGGTAAAAACACGCAAAAACTGGCGCTCGCTGAGGCAGGCCTTTTCGGCAAGCCTACCTCCTCCAAAATTAGCCGGTGAAGCCTGTATCAGCTTTAAAACCGTCGATATTCTGCGGTCATCTGGTGTTGGTTCCCTGAGCCGTCCAAGCAAAAACGATTCAAGAAGGGCAATTCTGGTGGTGGTGTCCCTTGCCAGAAAAATCTTCTCCTCCAGCTCTTCGCCGGCCTTGCCGGGCCAGTCACAGGCCGGAAGATGAGCCCCGGTGATTTCATCAGCCGGAAAGCCGAAGATACGAATGGCGGCGCCTGCATGGAATACAATTCCGATGACCCCAAAACCGCCGGAGGATTCCAGCTCGGAGTATTCTGTTGAAAGACCACAAAAGTAACTTCTGGGTAGCAACTCCGGTTCACGATCCGCGTTCCTGATCCTGAACCTGTCGCCGTAATAAAACATCATTTGCTGACAGGTCTGAGGGTAAACTATTTCCCGGAATACCGACCGGTTCCCTGGGGCTTCGGCAATCCAGAAGTAGTCGACTGCCGTCGAAAGGATACCGGTCGGTTTTATGATCCGAAATTGTGTCATGGAAAATCGTTCACAAAATTACCTATTCCGGCTGATGTATTCCGATCCGGTTGCCTTCCGAATCAAGAATCAGGGCAAAGCACCCCTGTCCCTCAGCATCAATCTCGGTTTTCGGCCGAACGATCCTCCCTCCTGCTTTTTCCACCCGCTGAAGCACTGTATCAATCTGTTCTGTGACAAAATGAATCAGCACTCCATCGACAGAAGGATTGAAGTCCTCTGACCTGGAAATCGCCCCACGAAGCCCACCCTGACCGCCCGGGAAGAAGCCCATCTGTTCCTCCCCGCAGTCGCAACGGTCGATGTCAGTTTCGAACACCTTCTCGTAAAAATCCACCGCCCGGTTAAAATCCCTCGCAGGGATTTCAAAAAAACTGATCATCAGTTTTTCATTCATTGATTTGGTTTCCATAAATGTTGTATTGTTATAAAGTTTGAGGCACAAAATTATTCGGCTCCCGGCCAATGAAATTGTAAAAAAAAGACGAAATTATGTCCCCTGAGAAAAACTAACGTCCGGTCATTTCTGCCATCCCTGACCACTTCCCAATATTAAATTTACTTTAAATCTTTGGAGAAAGGAAAAAAAAGATATATTTTTACAATTTGTATAACCTATACCTTACACAATGAAAATCGGCAAGAAACAAAAACTCCCTTTACCCGAGGTTCAAATCCACGGGGATCTTGAGGATGTCAGAAACCTGGTCAAAAGCGTCAGCAAGAAAAAAACCATCGTGATTTTCAGGGATGCTGAAAAGGGGCAGCACTACGCGGAGGTTAAAGGTGAAATCCAGCAATTCCCGGTCGATCTGATTTCCAACATGTCGTCAGATTACCGGTTTATCTATTTCGATTTTTATCCCGAAAAAAAGAGACCCGCTCCGGCCGGAGAACAGGAAAAAAGTAATGAACCAGATCCATCCCCTGAAATAGTTTCTTCAACAGTTCCGGACGTGAAGGAAAAGAAGAAAGCGAAACCGGTAGCAAAAAAGAAGAGCAGGCCGGAAGCCAGGAAGAAAGAAAAAAAGTCGGAAAAGCCCAGGGCCGGCAAAAAGAAAAAGTAGAAGCCGCCGTGTATTCCCTGATTACCGGCCATGGTCATCGTCTCCCATGGTTCAGTGAATAATTTTTACCCTCAGTTCAAATTCCTTTCCTTCTGTTAATTTTGCAACAAATCGTTGATTGTATCAGATATGGATAAGACCGATGAACAATGTCCGGGTAACTCCCCGGCCACTTTCCGGGAGAGGAAGCAAACGAATGAGACAAACACGGAAATGGAAGAGCGGTTCCGGGTATTGGTGGAAAACACCCCGGATGCATTCATCATTCATTGTGAAGGCAGGATAGTCAATATCAATCCGGCAGGACTGAAACTTCTCGGGATTAAAGATCCGGCGGGAGTCCTCGGAAAATCCGCGCTGGAGTTTGTACACCCCGGCGATCGCGCAGAAGTCAGCCAAAGGATAAGTGATGCGATGAGAACCGGAAGTCCTGCCCCTACAATAGAAGAAAGGTTCATCCTTCCTGATGGAACCACCATTTTTGTGCAGGTTACCGGTATTCCGATACTGCTGCATGATAAGCCTGCCATGCAGGTGATTATCAGAGATATCAGCGAACAAAAACGCATTGAAAAAGAACTGCTGTTACATCAGAAAGAACAATCCCTCATCATCAACGCCCTCCCTGTTATATTTTACAAGGTTGCTCCCATTGGCCTCCTTCCCACGGTATGGATCTCCGATCAGGTATACCAGCTGACAGGTTACACTCCCAGCGATTTTATCTCCGACCCGCTATTCTGGGAAAACAAACTTCATCCGGAAGACAAAGAGAAAACCGTAAGAAAACTCAACAGTGTTCTCTTTTCCGACACCGTCTCCCTGGAATATCGCTTCATGTGTGCCGACGGAACCTGGCACTGGTTTGAGGACCGCCTGGTGGTTGTACGCGACCAGCATGGGAATCCTGTCGACTCGGCAGGCCTGTGGCTTGATATCACCAACCGTAAGAAAACAGAGGTTGATCTTATGGAAAGTGAAAGTAAATACAGGCTTCTCGCAGAATACAGCCACGACGTAATCTGGATCATGAATCCTGAACAGAGGTTTTCTTTTGTGAGTCCGTCGGTAGAAAAACTCAGGGGTTTCACGGCCTGCGAGGCCATGCAACAGACTATGGCCGAAATAATGACGCCCGAGTCCTACCAGAGAGCCCTTGACCGTCTGAAACGGATATCAGAGCAAATCCGTCTGGGAGAAAAACCAGATGATCCCGTACCGCTCGAACTGGAGCAATACCGGAAGGATGGCTCAACTATCTGGACCGAAAGCATTGCCATCCCGCACCTGGACGGATCGGGCAACATCATCCAGTTCATTGGAGTTACGCGCGACATCTCAGAGCGGCGACAGGTCCGGCAGGAACTGATCCATGCCGGAATGCGGTTCCGGGGCCTGATTGAGCATGCTCCCGATGCGGTGGTCATGGTCGATACCCTCGGCAAGTTCCTTTATGCAAGTCCACCGGCCTTCAAAATGTTCGGATACCGGGAGGATGAGTTTGATTCGTTATCACCTGACGCACTCACCCACCCGGACGATCTTCCTGAAGTTCTGTCGGTTTTACAGAAACTGATGACCGACCCCTCCATGGTCCCGACCATCCAGTACAGGTTCAGGCATAAATCGGGGGAATGGAGGTGGATTGAGAGCACATTCAGCAACCTGCTCGATGTGGAGGGGATCGGGGGCATCGTGATCAATTTCAGAGATATCACCCAGCGAAAACAGGATGAAACTGAGTTGATAAGCGCCAGGAACAAGGCAGAGGAGAGCGACCGGTTGAAGTCGGCTTTCCTGGCCAATATGAGTCATGAGATCCGGACGCCCATGAATGCCATCGTCGGTTTTTCGGAAATGCTTACGGATCCTGATATCTCCTCAGAAGAAAAAATCAAATATACGCAGATCATCAAGAACCGTTCCGGTGACCTTATGCATATCATCAACGACCTGCTCGAGATCTCGCGTCTTGAATCGGGGATGATGAAAGCTATCCATGCCCCATTGGATCTTAACATCCTG
Source organism: uncultured Prolixibacteraceae bacterium (assembly GCA_964457665.1). Lineage (GTDB taxonomy): Bacteria > Bacteroidota > Bacteroidia > Bacteroidales > FEN-979 > CAYWHQ01. Next base: position 3,760 of record CAYWHQ010000200.1, read on the forward strand.
CTGGATGAGATCTACATGGAATTTTCCAGGAAAATCCAGGATAAAAAGCCGCATTTATCTCTTTCCATCGAAAAAGCATTGCCAACAACCAGCGCTGTCATCGTCAGCGACGGCCATATCCTGAGGCAGGTATATTCAAACCTTCTTGATAACGCAGTTAAATATACAATCCAGGGCGGTATTCATTTTGGTTATACCCTCACTGAAAACTCCTTCATTACCTGTTTCGTAAAGGATACCGGCATCGGAATCTCTGAAGAGAATCAACAGATCATCTTTCAGCATTTCAGGCGTGCCGAATTTGAAGGTCAGCAGCAATATTCCGGCACCGGACTCGGATTATCGATCTGTAAGGGCAGCATCGAAATTCTTGGAGGTTCCATTTCAGTCGAATCCGAACCGGGTCAGGGAAGTATTTTCCGTTTTACTATTCCCTGCAAAACTCCTCCAAACGGACTTCAGGTTGTTTCTGCCGGCAGGAAGCCACAACCAGTGAAAACTCATTATAACTGGACCGGGAAAAATATTCTGCTCGTAGAGGATGAAGAGGCGAATATGGACTTTCTGAAAATCATCTTCAACAAAACAGGCGCAAACCTCTTTCCTGCATTCAATGCAGGAATGGTCAGGGATTTTTATACGACGCTCGACAAATTCGATCTGGTCCTGATGGATGTCAGGCTACCCGATGCCAGCGGATGGGATCTAACGGCAGAGATCAGGCTGAAAAAGCCGGATCTGCCTATCATTGCACAAACAGCCTATGCCATGGCGTCGGATCGCCAAAGATGTGAAGAGGCCGGATGCAGTGATTTCATCTCCAAACCTATCCGTAAAGAGCTATTGTTACAAATGGTTTCGAAATATTTCGATTTATAACTATATTTACCGTCAGGTTTGAATTATAACTGACCGAAATGGATCGAAAAAAAATAAATATTCTGATAGCTGAGGATGATCCCGATCTTTTACGGATAACGCAGAAATTAATCTCTTCAAAGTATGATTCTGTTTATACAGCAACAACAGGCGCCACTTGTCTTGAGATAGCATTGCAAATCAAACCCGACCTCCTGCTGCTGGATGTAATCCTGCCCGACATTAACGGTATTGAAATCTGCAGGATCATCAAAAATAATCCCGATACAGCTCATACCTATGTTCTGCTGCTTTCCTCTGTGAAAACCAGCCCCGATTCTATTTCGGAGGGACTTGAAGAAGGGGCTGACGGGTATTTTGCCAGACCCGTGACCTACCGGGAGCTGGTTGACAGAGTGGATTAAGCAGTCAGAACGATCTTGGCCGAACTTGCGTTGCGCAAGGCAAACCTCCGGACACAAGCGCTCATCAACGCTGTTCCCGATATCATCATGGAGGTTGATGAGAACAAAATTTATACATGGACCAACATAGCCGGAATCCTATTCTTCGGAGAGGATGTTATCGGCAAGGAGGCCTCCTTTTATTTTGAAGGGGAGCAAAATACCCTGGAACAGGTCGAACCGCTTTTTCGGGGTTCTGAAGATACCTATTATGTGGAAAGCTGGCAGAGAAGAAAAGACGGCGCCAAACGGCTGCTTGCCTGGTGGTGCAGATCTCTGAAAAACGATTCAGGTAAAACAGTGGGGGCAATATCCACTGCAAGAGATGTCACTGAAATCCGGAAAACTGAAACGACGCTGCTGGAGAGTGAATCGAAATTCGCTTCCTCATTCCGGCTGGCTTCCCAGGCGATCACCATTACCCGCGCTGCCGACGGCTTGATTCACGACGTAAACGAGAGCTTCTGCCGGATCACAGGATATTCCCATAACGAAGCAGTGGGAAAAACCACCATCGATCTTAACCTCTGGGAAGAGGAAGCTGACAGGGTATCCGTTATTTCCGGCCTTTTTCAGGGAGAAAAGATCAAGGACAGAGAACTGTTCTTCCGCAGCCGCGATGGAAAAAGGATCGTCGGGCTTTTCTCCTGCGATATCATTGTGGTACAGGGTGAAAAATACATTCTGTCAAGTATTACGGATATCACGGCACGAAAAAAGCTTGAAGACGAACTTCGGGAGAAGGAGGAAGATCTGCTCATCACCCTGAACTCCATCGGCGACGGCGTGATTACAGCTGACTCTGAAGGCATTGTTGTAAGAATGAATCCGATGGCTGAGAAATTATGCGGGTGGAAACTGCAGGAAGCAAAAGGGAAACCGCTCATCTCCGTTTTCAGGATTATCAACGCAGAAACAAGAGAAACTCTGAACGATCCTGTTTCGTTGGTCATTCAGAAGAAA
>CAYWHQ010000201.1:0-6029 GCA_964457665.1 uncultured Prolixibacteraceae bacterium
TAGAGCACTTCCTTGGTAAGGAAGGGGTCACGAGTTCAATTCTCGTCAATGGCTCTGAACAGTAGACTTATTATTAAATCGTAATTAAACTTTATCAACAATGGCAAAAGAAAAATTCGAACGCACCAAACCGCACGTCAATGTCGGTACTATTGGCCACATTGACCATGGTAAAACGACTTTGACAGCAGCTATTACGCTGGTGCTGGCAGACAAAGGTCTGTCGGAGTTCAGGTCGTTTGATTCTATTGACAACGCACCGGAAGAAAAAGCCCGTGGTATTACGATCAATACCGCTCATATTGAATATCAGACGGCAAACCGTCACTATGCACACGTCGATTGTCCCGGTCATGCCGACTACATCAAGAACATGGTAACCGGTGCCGCCCAGATGGATGGCGCCATTCTCGTGGTAGCTGCAACTGATGGTCCGATGCCACAGACACGTGAACATATCCTTCTCGCCCGTCAGGTTGGTGTACCTAAGCTGGTAGTCTTTATGAATAAATGCGATTCAGTGGATGACCCTGAGCTGCTTGAACTCGTGGAAATCGAAGTCCGCGAACTTCTCACGTTCTATGGTTTCGACGGCGACAATGCTCCCGTCATCCGTGGTTCAGCCCTCGGTGGCCTGAACAAGGAGCCAAATTGGGTGGAAAAGATCATGGAACTCATGGAAGCGGTCGATACATATATTCCGCTGCCAACCCGTGATGTTGACAAACCTTTCCTCATGCCGGTCGAAGATGTTTTCTCCATCACCGGACGTGGAACAGTTGCCACCGGTCGTATTGAAACAGGTGTCATCCTCTCCGGCGAACCTGTTGAGATCATCGGAATGGGTGCTGAAAAGTTAAAGAGTGTTGTAACCGGTGTCGAGATGTTCCGGAAAATCCTCGACCGTGGTGAAGCTGGCGACAATGCAGGTCTGCTTCTCCGTGGTATCGACAAGGATGAGATCCGCAGGGGTATGGTCATTGCCAAACCCGGTTCGATCACTCCGCATAAGAAGTTCAAAGCCAGTGTGTATATCCTTAAGACCCAGGAAGGCGGTCGTCATACACCGTTCCACAACAAGTACCGTCCGCAGTTCTATTTCAGAACAACCGACGTTACCGGTGAGATCATGCTGCCTCAGGGCGTTGAGATGGTTATGCCTGGCGACAACCTCGAATTCGAAGTCAACCTGATCTCCGAAATCGCCATGAACAAAGGACTTCGTTTCGCCATTCGCGAAGGCGGACGTACCGTTGGCGCCGGACAGGTAACCGAAATTCTTGACTGATTATCGTAAAGTTTAATTACGGACGGGTGTAGCTCAACTGGTAGAGTGGCGGTCTCCAAAACCGTAGGCTGTGGGTTCGATTCCTACCACCCGTGCAAAACTTGTTAATAAATGGCTAAGAATAAAGTGGTCAACTACGTCAGGGAGAGTTATGATGAACTGATGCATAAGGTTTCGTGGCCGACATGGCAGGAATTGCAGGGCAGCGCGATTGTTGTGTCCGTGGCATCCCTAATCATTGCCATCATCGTCTTCGCAATGGATGAGGTTTTTAAAAACCTCCTCCTGCAGTTCTATCAGCTTTTCTAGTCATTCCAGGTCAGGTCATAAACATATTATATACAGAGCTGGTCAGGTTTTAACCTCATTTCAGGCATGAGTGAATTGGTGAAAAAATGGTACGTGGTCCGGGCGATCAGCGGAAATGAGAAAAAGGTTAAGCAGATCCTTGAAAACGAGATTGCTAACCAGAAACTCCAGGATTACATTTCCCAGGTGCTGATCCCGATGGAAAAAGTATATATGATCCGGAACGGAAAAAAAGTCAGCAAGGAGCGAAACTTTTTCCCTGGATACGTATTGATCGAAGCCGCGCTGATTGGCGAAGTGCCACATATCATTAAAAATATTCCCGGAGTTCTTGGCTTTCTTGGTGCCAAAGGGGAGGCTCATCCGCTTCGTCCGGCAGAAGTTAAAAGGTTGCTGGGAAAGTTCGATGAACTGTCCGAACAGGGAGAAGAGGTCAACATCCCGTTCATCGTTGGAGAAACGGTTACGGTCATCGATGGTCCCTTTAACAGTTTCAGCGGCGTCATTGAAGAGATCAATGAAGAAAAGAAAAAGCTCAAGGTGATGGTGAAAATTTTTGGACGCAAGACCCCTCTCGAGCTTAATTTCATGCAGGTTCAAAAAGAATAGTTAAATATTTTATACAATGGCAAAAGAAGTAACTGGCATTATCAAATTGCAGATCAAAGGTGGCGGGGCAAATCCTTCTCCCCCGGTGGGTCCGGCATTGGGTTCCAAAGGGGTGAACATCATGGAGTTCTGCAAGCAGTTTAATGCAAGAACGCAGGACAAAGCTGGCAAGCTTCTCCCTGTGATCATTACCGTTTATAGAGATAAGTCGTTCGACTTTATCATCAAGACTCCCCCGGTGGCCGTACAACTCCTTGAAGCAACCAAACTTCAGAAAGGTTCTGCCGAACCCAACCGTAACAAGGTCGCTTCCGTCAGCTGGGATCAGGTTAAGAAAATCGCCGAGGACAAAATGCCCGATCTCAATGCATTTACCCTGGAGTCGGCCCTGAAAATGGTCGCTGGCACGGCAAGAAGCATGGGCATCACCATTACCGGTGAAACACCATTCAAACGCTAATCACTGCAACCGGATTAGAATACAAGACCTCAAACCAACACCGTTAATATAATGACAAAAGTTACAAAGAAGAGGAAGGTTGCCCTGTCGAAATTTGACAGGAACACCGTTTATTCATTGAATGATGCTGTCGGGATCGTGAAAGAGATCGTCAGCACCAAATTTGATTCATCCGTCGACGTTGACATTCGCCTCGGAGTTGATCCCCGTAAGGCGAATCAGATGGTCCGCGGTATTGTGACGCTTCCACACGGTACCGGAAAGACTGTCCGCGTGCTTGTGCTGTGCACTCCGGATAAAGAAGAGGAGGCCCGGCAGGCAGGTGCCGACCACGTCGGATTGGATGAATTCATTGACAAAATCAAAGGCGGCTGGACCGATGTGGATGTAATCATCACCATGCCCAATGTCATGGCCAAAGTAGGCGCACTCGGAAAGATTCTCGGACCGAGAGGATTAATGCCGAATCCCAAGACGGGGACTGTTACCATGGAGGTCGGGAAAGCTGTGAAAGAAGTAAAAGCCGGTAAAATCGACTTCAAAGTTGATAAGTACGGTATTATCCACGCTGCTGTCGCGAAAGCTTCCTTCCCGGCAGAGAAAATTGTGGACAATGCCCGCGAACTTATCAATACGGTAATCAAACTGAAACCTGCCTCGGCAAAAGGTACCTACGTGAAAAGCATCTATCTTTCCGGTACCATGAGCCCCGGCGTACAGGTTGATCCGAAATCGGTTACGGCATAGTTACACACAACTTCTGAGCACACAATGGTATGAAAAAAGAAGAAAAAAACCAGCTCATTGATAGTTTGGTCGAGAAGCTCAAAGGCGCAAACAGTTTTTATCTTGCCGACACCAGCAACCTCAACGCTGATGTTACAAGCAAACTGCGAAGGTTGTGCTTTAAAAGGAACGTGGAACTGAATGTGGTGAAGAATACACTGCTGAAGAAAGCCCTTGAAAGATCAGGAATCGAAGGTCTTGATGATCTCTATTCCATTCTGAAAGGATCCACTTCGATCATGTTTTCGGAGGTGAACAACGAACCTGCAAAACTGATCCAGGAATTCAGAAGAACCGCACCAAAACCGATCCTTAAAGGAGCTTATGTCGAAGAATCAGTCTACATCGGCGATAACCAGCTCGATGCCCTGATCAACATCAAATCCAAAAATGAGCTTATCGGTGAATTGATCGGATTGCTCCAGTCACCCGCAAGAAATGTTATTTCTGCCCTTCAGTCGGGCGGGAACACCATTGCGGGTCTGGTGAAAACCCTTTCTGACAAACCGGAAAACCAAAATTGAATTTAATATTAGTTAATAACCTGTCCCGCCCGACCGGGACCAAAACAAATAGGAAAAATGGCAGATTTAAAAGCTTTTGCTGAACAGTTGGTAAACTTGACCGTTAAGGAAGTGAATGAACTCGCAAAGATTCTGAAAGAGGAGTACGGTATTGAACCGGCAGCCGCTGCTGTGGCAGTAGCTGCAGGCCCTGCGACTGCTGCTGCTGCAGCCCCGGAAGCCGAAGAAAAAACCTCTTTCGACGTCATCCTTAAGGCCGCAGGTGCACAGAAACTGGCCGTGGTAAAATTGGTGAAAGAACTCACAAGCCTCGGACTCAAGGAAGCGAAGGAACTCGTGGATGGCGCCCCGAAGCCCATTAAGGAAGGTGTGACCAAAGATGAAGCGCAGGCATTACTCAAACAATTACAGGAGGCTGGTGCAGAGGTTGAGATTAAGTAAGGCCGTACTCTCTAATACCCTTTAATAAGGATAGACTTTCCCGTTTTGACGGGAAGGTCTATTGCTTATTTTATACAGTAGAAGATTGTAACAACATTAAATCCCAAGGCCTTGGCTTCAAATAAAATCGAAAAAGTTCGTTTCGGATCCACCCGGATCCAGGCAGATTATCCTGATTTTCTTGATGTTCAGATTAAATCCTTCCAGGATTTTTTTCAGCTTGAAACAAACCCGGAAAACAGGATCAATGAAGGCTTGTTCAAAGTCTTCGCGGAAAATTTTCCCATTTCTGACGCCCGTAATAACTTCGTTCTGGAATTCCTGGATTATTTTATTGATCCGCCACGGTATTCAATTGACGAATGTATTGAGCGAGGCCTCACCTACAGTGTGCCGTTGAAGGCTAAACTCAAACTCTTCTGTACCGATCCGGAACATGAAGATTTTGAAACGATTATCCAGGATGTGTACCTCGGCATGATCCCCTATATGACACCCCGAGGAACATTCATAATCAATGGAGCCGAAAGGGTTGTCGTATCTCAGCTGCACCGTTCGCCGGGCGTATTCTTCAGTACCAGCTTTCATGCCAACGGCATTCAGTTGTATTCCGCCAGGATCATTCCTTTTAAAGGTTCATGGATCGAGTTCACAACCGATATCAACAATGTGATGTACGCCTACATTGACAGGAAAAAGAAACTTCCGGTCACAACCTTGCTGCGTGCCATCGGTTTTGAATCCGATAAGGATATTCTTGAGATCTTCGGACTTGCCCAGGAAATCAAGGTGAGCAGGGCTTCGCTGAAAAGAGTGGTGGGCGCCAAGCTGGCGGCCCGCGTTGTGCGCTCATGGATTGAGGATTTTGTGGATGAAGATACAGGAGAGGTGGTATCCATTGAACGTACAGAGGTTATCATTGAAAGAGAAACCGCCCTGGAAAACGACCATATCGACCAGATACTCAATGCCGGAATCAAATCGATCCTTGTGCATCGTGAAGAGGCGCTGGCTGCTGATTATACAATCATCTTCAATACCCTTCAGAAAGACCCGGCCAACAGCGAGAAGGAGGCAGTTGAGTTCATATACAGGCAATTGCGTAATGCCGAGCCCCCTGATGAAGAGACAGCCAGAGGCATCATCGAAAAACTCTTTTTCTCGGATAAAAGGTATGACCTTGGCGATGTTGGCCGTTACCGCATCAACCGGAAACTTAACCTTGATATTCCGATGGAAACCAAGGTGCTCACCCGGGAGGATATCATATCTATTATCAAACACCTGATCGAACTGGTCAATGCCAAAGCAGAGGTCGACGACATCGATCATCTCAGCAACCGCCGGGTCCGTACAGTGGGAGAACAGCTTTATAATCAGTTCGGGGTTGGACTCTCCCGGATGTCAAGAACCATTCGTGAGCGTATGAACGTGCGTGATAATGAGGTGTTTACGCCTACCGACCTCATCAATGCCAAAACGCTATCCTCGGTAATCAATACCTTCTTCGGAACAAACCAGCTTTCCCAGTTTATGGATCAGACCAATCCGCTTTCTGAGCTTACCCATAAACGCAGGATATCTGCTCTCGGACCTGGTGGCCTTTCAAGGG
>CAYWHQ010000202.1:0-6020 GCA_964457665.1 uncultured Prolixibacteraceae bacterium
GGCGGCTGCAAAAATAATTAAATTTTGGATTTATGAAACGTTTGTTTATTGCCGTGCCGGTTAACCCCGGTTATGATTATCTGGGAAAGCTGGTGCTTCTCAGGAATGATCTCCGGAGAGAGCGTATAAAGTGGGTTGAACCGCATAATATACATTTGACCCTGAAATTTCTGGGGGAAACGGTTGAAAGGAGGATCCCTGTCATTCAGGATAGCCTGACAACCCTTTCCGGGCGTTCATTTTCCATGATTATCAGACTGGAGGGATCAGGAATATTCGGTAGCCGATATCAGCCAAGGGTGCTTTGGGCGGGAATCAGGCCTTTTGAACCCTTGCAGAAACTGATGGCGGCAGTGCATGCTATATTGGAAACAGAAGGCTTTCCCCGCGACCGGCAAAATCTGGTACCCCATCTGACCCTTGGAAGAATAAAGGAGATTCAGGATATGAAGCATTTCCAGGATACCGTAAAGGCATTTGGAACGACCTGTTCCCCGGAGTTCATGCTTGACCGGATCATTCTATTCGAAAGTATCCTGATGAAAACAGGTCCTCATTATATCCCATTATCCACATGGATACTAAAAAACCCTCCGGAGGTGATTCCGGAGGGTTAAACAACAAGCAAAACACACGTTACGGTCTTTCAGCCGGTAATGTTCTTATTCAGTCTTACCGAAAGAATGTAATAAAGAATCAGGGCAATACCGCCAAAAAGACAGATCATTGCAAAGTAGGCCGCTGGTTCATCAATATAAAAATAGGTGACGAGGGTTCTTCCAAGCAGGATACCAATGCCGATACCTACGAAGAGGAGTCCCCACTTCAATGAGCTGAGGCCATTTTTGTGGGTTTCGAAAATGGAAGCATCCATTCCCTTTTCAATCAGGGTGAGGCGTTCCTTTCGTCTTACGAACAGATACACGATGCCGAAGATCATGGCAAACAGTGCGATGGGGATTAAAAATTCGCCTTGCATATTCCTTAATTTAACGTTTCCGATCCCTATGACGCATTCATGATCATTCGGTTACACTTCTCCGGATATTATTTCTTGCCGACAAGCACCTTCTGCACGAAGGAGCGCTGGCCGTTCGACAGTCTGACAAAATAAAGTCCATCGGCATAATTTCTGATGTCGACAGTATAGATCAGATTTCCTGAACCGGTCTGTATAAGTTCGCGGAATATAATGTTTCCCCGGGCATCGGTGATCTGAATCAGCAGTTGTTTTTCCTTTCCCGAAACCGACACATTGAGTTTATCGCTGGCAGGATTGGGATAGATCAAAACATCCGACAACAGGTTGTTTTCAGCCATACCGGCACAAGGATTCACAATAACGTTCTTTTCGGAGGAGTCGCCCTGACCGCAATCGTTGACTCCCGAAACGCTCAGCATTCCGCTTTGAGATTGAGGGCTGAAATATACTGTGATTTCACGGGTATTATCCCCGGCAGTGATTTCTGCTCCCGGAGGCAATGACCAAAGATATCCTGTGGCATTTGAAATTTCCGGAATGCTGAAGATATAATTTCCATGGTTCTGGCAAACCGAATCAGGTCCTGAAACGGTTCCTGCGGGTTCAGGAAGTGTTCCAACGCTCACGCTGACAGACTTTTCAGGACTCATACCACAGAAATTCCACGCAGTTACAGAGACATCTCCTGCGGTTGAGCCCCAGGTCACATTCAGCTGATGGGTGCCTTGTCCGCTGTTAATGGTCACATCCGCCGGAACACTCCAGGTATATCCGGTCGCACCAGGTACTTCATCGACTGCGAAATTGAACGTGATACCCTGACAGGCCATGGAGGGCCCGGAAATTGTACCAGGCATGTCGGGGGTCATGCTTACTGCTACGCTCACAACGCTTGGATTACTATTGCCGCAACTGTTTCCGGCAATCACCGAAATGTTCCCTGACTCTGCACCCCACTGAACGGTGATAATGTTGGTATTCTGGCCGCTGATAATCGTTGCATCGGAAGGAACTGTCCATGAATAAGAGGTAGCGCCGATGACTTCGGCCACTGTGTAAACGCGCACAGAATCCTTGCAGACCTCCAGTTCACCGGAAATAGCACCGGGTGTTTCAGGAGCGGTGTTGACGATCAGGCTGACATCATCTTCGGCCGTGTTCATTGCGGCGTCGGTCACCACAACATGGTATGTGATGTTCGACATGGGACTGGCAACCGGATTGGCGATGGTCGTGTCGGACAACCCCTCCGAAGGGCTCCAGGCGTAAGTAAAGGGAGCCGTTCCGCCGGTAACTGTCGCATTCAGCTGAGTACTTTGTCCCTGGCAGAAGGTTCCGGGATCTGCGGTGGCGTTTACCATAAAGGTATTTCCCTGCAGTATTCTGACCATGGCCGTACGTTTATGTACAGGGGTTCCATTGGGTCCGGCTGCGGTAAAGATGACCTGATAGAGACCGAGCGGCACTTCACCGTTCAATACTACATTTACCGGAAGTGCATTGGGAAATTGCGTAATGACGTATCCCTGAGGAAAGGAAAAGGTAATGGTTCCTGCTGTGGGAACAGGGTTAACGTTGGCCGAAAGCAGTACCGTATCCGAATAGAGTTTGACCTCCGGAATGCTCACCATAAAAGTGGCGCTGTCGCTCACCGTATAAAGGGTATCGCGATCATGGTCAATGGCCATCGCAAAATCAGGGAAATAGGCCACAGTGCTCATAAAAGTACCATTTCTGAAATCGGCCCATCCTGCCATGGAGACCTTGGGATTGCTGACAATCCCGTTATAATCGCCCTGATATCTGGGTGTTCCGCCACCTCCGCAGGTTGTGCAGTTTATCTTCATTTTTTTGTTGGAAATCATCTGGTTGGCAACAAAGCTGGCACCGCCGTCATCCGTATAGGTCGCATAAATAAGGGCACTGTCACTGGTTGGTGTATCTCTCGTATCCATCCACATGATATAGAGACGTCCGTTTGATTTTTCACACCAGATGGCCGGATGCCACTGATGATTCAGGTTTGTGCTCGGATCGTCATTGACTTTTTTTGCGGTGGACCAGTTATCGCCACCATCATCTGAATACCTCAGCCAGATGTCAGGTTTATTTCCATTGCCCGGAGGGTCATTGGAGGCGTAAACGCAATAGAGCCTTCCCCTGTGCGGCCCAAAACTATTGTCGGCCGCAATGAAAGGATAAGGACGGGTACGCATTCCCTGCACAGAATGTCTGTTCGAAACATTGGTTCCGACATAACCCGCAAATTGCTGACCGCCCATGTTGGTAAATGTGGATCCTCCGTCGGTGGAGCGATAGAAAGTATAGGTAGGAGAAAAGGTACTTCCACCATTGGTTACCACATAAACCGATCCACCCTGCACATTACCGTTCGGCCCGACACACACCATCATTCCCGGAAGGTTCTGCGTGGTAGGAGAGAAAGTTGACTGAAATGATGCACCCTGGTCAATACTCCTGTAAAAACTACCCACCGAGTTATTGGTCATGGTGGTATAGACATAGTTTGAATAGGGCCCTGCGGTCTGGTCAGCGGCAATCCAGTTTTTATCATTACCCATAATAGCAGTGACTGCCGGCCCCCAGGTCGCACCATTGTTGGTGGATTTCACAACCTTACACCCCTGAATGGATCCTGAAGGATACATGTTTTCATAATAGAGATTCCCCAGGCTGTCGTACGCCGAAACAGGGTCGCCCGCCACAGTGGTTCCGAAATTGGGATTATTGATGTACCAGTCGAACCCGTTTTCGGTGTGGTGGGTGCCGTTGGTGTTATATGCCGTGAAAAACCAGGTGGGTTTTGAAGGATGACACGACATGTTATTTTCAGCAAAATCGATGCCCAGGTTGAAATTATCCCAGTTACCAATCGTGATCACCGATGCTAATGGTGCATCGGTAGTGACCGGAAGACTTTGCCGGATGTAATAGGGAATCTGATCAAGATTGGGATCATCGTACTGCCTGACCTGTGCCATCAGCAAAGGCGATCCTGCAATGAATGAAAACATTGCAATCAATAAATAAACTGTAGATTTCTTCATGGTTTGTAATTTTTAAACGATCTGATTTAATTTATAATCATACAAAAGTAAAAATTTAAGACTAAGTTATTACTATTTTGGCAAGTACTCTATAAAACCTGTGTATTTTTGTTTAATAGTCTGTAACCCGACGATTAACCTCACGTCTAAAGGCCGGATGAAATATCAGGATGACAGTTTCTATATCGAACAGATTCTGCAGGGAAATTCGTCCGCATACAGTTTTCTGGTAGCCAAACACAAAAACCTGGTATTCTCCATCGCTCTTAAAATACTGAATAACCGGGAAGACGCCGAAGAGGTCGCACAGGATGCTTTTGTTAAAGCTTATCGGTCGATTGCCGGTTTTGAAGGAAAATCGAAATTCTCGACCTGGCTTTACAGGATTGTTTACAATTCGGCGATATCGAAAACCAGAAAGAGAAAGCTTGAATTTGTTCCGATGGATAACTATCTGATATTGAATCACACGGATGCCGACGACGTCGCTCCATACAAGGACGGTGATACGGAGGAACAGATGACAATACTCAGGGATGCTTTAAAAACGCTTACTGAAGATGAAAGCTTGCTGATCAGCTTATTCTATCATGGAGAAAAAAGCGTGGAGGAGATCAGTTATATTACCGGACTATCTGAATCGAATGTTAAAGTCAGACTCCACCGGATCAGAAAAAAGCTTCATGAGCGAATGAAATCAAAAATTTTGACATGATGGAAAAGGATGAACAATTGATTGACAATCTGTTAAAAAAGATTGTACCAGAGGATCAGTCCGAAGGTCCGTCTGCCGGATTCATCGAGGGTGTCATGAAAAAAATAGAAACAGCTCCGGACATCGTACCGGTTTCGAAGCCTGTTTTCCTTTCATGGCGAACAGGCCTTACCATATTATCAGGCATTATTCTGTTGGTGATCATTATTCTCACCTCGGATATTCCTTACCTCAGCTTTATACCCGCTTCGGATTATTTCTCAGAGATCCTCTGGCCTTATCTCGTAAATACATTTACAGGAGGGATCTTCAGGTATTCCGGTAAGTTCTTTACTTTCGGATTGCTTGTAGCCGCAGCAGGATGTACACTGATCATGGCCGAAAAGATTTTCAGCTACGGATTATCCATGAGAAAGAGGATGGTATAGATTTTATCTCTCCGGATAGGTCTCCTTATATATCTCTTTGAAGGTTTTTCTGGGTAGGGTGGGTAATTTTCGTCCGGAGGTCCAGCTCTTCCGGACATAATGGATCATCAGTCTTGTTTTTATTCTGTGGCCCGTCTTATCCAGCAACCACCGCCGGGTCATCAGATAGGTATAAAAACGTATCCCTCTTTTCCACCGGGCCGGTATCACATTTTTCAGTAACGCCTCGTGCCTGTTCTCCATAAGAAGATCGTGCAGCGGAATATGCATAGGGCACACTTCCGTACACTTCCCGCATAAGGTGGAAGCAAAACTCAAATAATGATTGTCCCTGAATCCCAGGTAAAAAGGCGCCATAACCGATCCTGCAGGCCCCTTATAAAATGCTTCGTTCCATGGATTCTCACGCAATTCACTGATCGGACAAACCCTCGTACAGGCGTCACACCTTATGCAAAAGAGAATCTTTCGTTGTTCACGAAAGCGGAGTACCTCCGTTCGTTTATTATCGGTAAGAATAATATAGACCTCTTCCGGACCATCCGGGTCCTGAGCGGTTTTTGGGCCGGAGAGCAACAGCAGATCCTGCTCGCGTTGCGGAAAACTGACAGCATTTTCCCTGTACAGAATATAAAATAATTCTATATCTTCCGGCATAGAGATCAGCGACTCAATGCCGGCAACAATGATCAGAATTCTGGCTGCAGAGATCATCAGTTTTTCGCTTCCGTTCTGAGGCAAACACACCGCTGTTCCTGATTCTGCAGTCAGAAACAAAGCTTCCGTGATGACAATACCGGGCAGTTCATTTCCTTCGCCGGCCTGTC
>CAYWHQ010000203.1:0-6013 GCA_964457665.1 uncultured Prolixibacteraceae bacterium
CCGGAGTATTTTCATGATGAACGGATCCAGGTTTCCATCTTTATGTCGGCCACGAACGTTCATGTGAACTGGTTCCCGGTGACCGGAAAGATCCTTTACTATTATTACCACCCCGGCAAACACCTGGTTGCATTCAATCCAAAGTCATCGCTGGAGAACGAACGCTCCACCACCGTGATCGAAACCAAAGAAGGCCACAAAATCCTGGTCCGGCAGATCGCCGGAGCTGTCGCCCGACGGATCAAGTGCTATCCGAAAGTCGGTGAACCCGTAATCCAGGGCGAAGAATTGGGCTTTATCAAGTTCGGATCGAGGGTGGATCTGCTCCTCCCTCCGGATGTAACACTGGATATCCAACTGGGACAGAAGGTCACGGGAAAACATACCGTGATCGGCCATTTCGCCTGATCAGCGCGCAACGATGACCCTTGATGTGCGTTGCCTTCCTGAAAGGCTGGTCGCTTTCATCTTTCAATAAAACTTCACTCCAATAATGCCCGCCGGAGGAACTCGTTGAGCGGGTGCATGGCTTTAAAAACCTCCAGTACCTTGCTCTGAAATTCCCTGCTCCGGATCTCTTCATCCTTAATCGGATGGCTCACAGTGTAATGCTTATGCTTCAGCAGGTTGATATCGGGGAAGTCTTTCGGGAAATCGCGCGGGGGGAGTTTCTGCATGTCCATCTCCGAGATCCCGTCGAAATATCTCTTTGCCGTTTTGCTTTTCAGGATAGACTTGAATTCCGCTATGTTGTAATATATCTCCTGCCGGATTTTCTTCAGCTGATCGGGCATGGGCATATAGACCCCAGCGGCCAGGAAGGAGGACCCCGGTTCAATGTGAATATAATAACCTGGTCCGGGGCTTTTCCGGCCTGAGGCTGTAATCCACGCGCCCATGTTTGTTTTGTATGGTTCTTTGTTCTTTGAGAAGCGTACGTCGCGGAATATCCGGAACAGGCAATCCTTTGCCGCCACAAACCTTACGGTCGGATCAAAAGCGGCGATTCCCCCGATGATGTTTCCGGTGAATGATTCGACTGTTGCTTTAGCCTCCTCGTAACTTTCTTTATGGGCGCCAAACCATACCCGGTTATTGTTGGCCCGGAGTTGTTCGAGGAATAGGATAACCTGACTGTTCATCATATGGATTTTTAACAAAGATAATCATTGTTCAAAAAAAAACACTAGTTCACCGTCACCTTTTCGGCTTCAGGAGGATTAAACAGCAAACATGGGAAACGTGGCAGCAAAAGGGTTGGTTTTGGCAGTATGGGGTCTGCTGCTCCTGCAAACAGGCCGGGGAAGCGGCGGTCCGGGTGAAGCCGGAGCACGTTCAGCCTCTCTGGGAGGTGTGTCGGTGGTGTTGGAGGGTGTATGGTCGGTAACCGGCAACCCGGCCGCAATCCCCGGAAGAAAGGGGATTGCGGCCGGTGTCGGGATCCGCAACTATTACCTTGCAGGCGACCTGAACAGCGGAACAGCCGTCATTGCCTGGAATACCAAAGCCGGCGGACTCGGTCTGGCTGTTACGGCCGACGGCAGCCGGCACTACCGTGAGATCACGGCAGGACTCGGATACGGCAAAAATTTCGGAAAAAGGTTTGCGGCCGGCATCCGGATCGATTACTTCCGCTGGCAGGCAGGCAGGGAATATGGTAACCGGAATGCGGCCTCCTTTTCAGCCGGAGTGACCTTCAGAGCCGGTAACCAGACCATCCTCGGACTGATGGTTCGGAATCCCGTTCCGGTCAGGCTCAGGGGCACCCCGTCCTTTTTCCTCCCATGGGAGGTAAGTGCAGGCATCGGGATCAAGCCTGCCGCAAACCTCCTCCTTTGCGCTGAGATCAGCCGTAAAAAAAACACCCCTCTCAGTTTCCGGGCCGGAATGGAATACCAGGCCGGAAAACCCATCGCTCTCAGGATAGGCCTTTCGGGAATGCCGCTGCAAATGTCGTTCGGAGCAGGCCTCAAATGGGGTCGTATTCTGATCGATATCGCCGCATCCTACCATATCCCGCTTGGACTCAGTCCTTCGTTGGCAATGACCTATGGCGAATAGACAGACCATCTGGCTGACCGCGTTATGCTGTCTGACCGGCCCATTCCTTCTCCGGGGTCAGTCTGATACGGTCATTTCAATGGCTGACCAGGCTGAATGGCAGGCTGTTGTGTCGGAAAGTGTGCTGACAGAGGAGGAGGCTACCGACCAACTCATGAGCCAGACCGGTAAACCCGTGCTTCTGAACCGCTACAGGGAAGCGGATTATCTCAGGATACCCTTTCTCACGGGGCGACAAAGGGAATCGTTGATTGATTATGTCTGCCGTTATGGCGATGTGCTCTCCCTGCAGGAGCTGGTCTCTGTTCCGGGATTTGATTCTGCCCTCGTGCGCAAAATCTCTCCCTGGATCTCCCTGGAGCCAACTCCCTCCTCCCCTCGGGCTACCCCCGGAAATCTCCTCTCCGGCGGCAATTATCGGCTGCTGTTCCGCTATTCACAGAGTTATCCGCTTTCCGACGCATACCTGATCAATAGCCAGGAGAGCGACGGCGATCCGCTTTATCCGGGAAACCCACACCGGTACCTTTTCCGGTTCACCTACCGGTTTTTCAATCTGGTGCAACTGATGATCGGTGGAGAAAAGGATCCGGGAGAACAGTTTTTCAGGGGAGGTCAGCCTGCCGGTATGGACGAGTATAGTGTCAGTCTGGTCCTCTCCAACGGTAAATGGTTGAAAAACCTGACATTGGGCAACTACCGGGCAGGGTTCGGAGAGGGGCTGGTCATGGGTGGGGGATCGGGTTTGCTGAACAGTCCGGGATTTGGTTCCTCATCTTACCGGAAAAGTGGTGTCAGGGGGGCATTCGTTTCACCTGACCTCCAGGTATTCAGAGGATTTGCAGCAACCCTGAGGGCCGGTCGGTTTGAAATCTCGCCATTTTGCTCCTTTCGCTGGCTTGACGGAAAGGCAACAGGTGATACATCGGGGCGGGGTTTGATCGTCATCAGTGGATTCCACACCGACGGATATCATCGCACTCCGGCCGAACTTGAGCGAAGAGGCAATGTAACAGAGTTCATCGCAGGCGGAAATGCGACCCTCTCCGGAAATGCTTTCCAGGTTGGGATCACAGGGTACTATCGGTGTATGAATGCTGTCACCGATCCGGGCGACGATGTCTGGCGGCAGTTTCAGTTCAGGGGAAGGGAGAATGTTGCAGCGGGTATTTTTTTTCGGGTCAGGGTTAAGCAGTTGCTGCTCTTCGGGGAGTCCGCTTTCAGCCTGAATGGCGGACTGGCCGGGATCGCGGGATTGGAGGTGGATGCAGTGACGGGTATACGGCTAACCCTTATCGGCAGGAACTACGCGCCGGCGTACCAGAATGGTTATTCCGGCGCATTTTCCCGTAGCAGCAGTCCGGTCAATGAAAAAGGATTATTCATAAGGGTGGTGATCCCTGTTGTTTCCTGGATCAATCTTGCAGCGATGTGCGACATATTCCGTTACCCCTGGCTGAAATACAGGATCGATGGTCCATCTGACGGATACGAATGGGCAGCATCGGCCAGCGGCGAACCCAATCCCTGGCTCGGGTATGAAGTCAGGTACCGGAAACTCACCGGTAAGATCAACCACCGGGAGGAGGGGGCACCCCTGAACCGGATCATTGACACGGCACTGGAGGGGTTGAGTCTCAGGGTAAAATGTTCTCCTTCTCATGCGTGGACATTGAAGAGTCGGTTGGAACTCAGGAGATATGTCGATGAAACGGAGCGTTCGGATGGGTTCCTGTTTCAGCAGATCGTCTCTTTCCGGGCAGCATCATTCCCGTTGAAGGGGGTGCTGCATATGGAGATATTTGAGTCACCCGGGTGGGGCGCAAGGATCGGGTGTTACGAGCCCGGACTGAGCGGATCGTTCAGCACCCCGGTGTTCAGCGGGTCAGGAATGCGGTATGGGATCATGGCAGAGGCGGATATTTCGAAGCATCTTGAAATATCCGCCTCCGTGAATCTGACTTATTACAGCGACCGGTCGACGATCGGATCAGGAGCAGATCAGACATCGGGCAACCTGAAGGGCGACCTGGGTATCCAGATCATCCTCCGGCGGTAGAACCTAACTATTTGACCTCCTTCTGCGCCTCCTTCATCTTATGAAGACCTTCCATACCTTTGATGCCCATACCTTTTGAGAGTTTCGACACATTTGCCATATCGATCTTGCCGGTCAGGCTGAGCACCATCACCTCTGATTTGCCCTTCATCAGCATGACCATCTCGGAGATCATCCCCGAACCATCCTGTTTAGTAAGAAAACGGTAGTTATCGCGGCCTTCGTTCACCGACATGAGCTCTTTGTAGGCGGAGGAGGAATAAAGTCCGGCAAAATCATTATAAATGGTCACGGCCTTGGCATAGTTCAATGTATCAATATTGTATGTCAGCACTTTCAGGCCGGTAAGATGTTCCATCATATCGCGCATCTCGGTCATGGAGGTATCTTTCTGGTCCATCATCTGGGAGAACATCTGAAACATCTCTTTGGAGATATTCACGGTGGTAAAGCGGTCCTGGCCGGCATATTTATCAAATACCTTGTCGAGCGGGCTCTGGGCATAAGATGTAAAAGGGATCGTCAGGACTGCAATAAGAATAAAAGATCTGATGATTGTTTTCATGGTTATTTGTTTTTGGGGCGATCGAGGATCGCATCGGGGTTAATAATCTGGCTTTGTAACTGATAGAATTTGTTGAAGGAATTCATTTGCCGGAGTGCATGGTCGAGTGCATCGAAGTGTTGCGCATGACCGATACCCTGGTTGAATCCGGCAGAGACCATAATGAGAGCGTTCTTTGTGTCGGTGAATGCCTGGTTGATCTCGGCTTCTGTCATGGTTACGGGAGCTGGCTGGCGGAGGATGTCGTTCCGGAGGGTCAGGAAAAGACCTGCGAGCAGGAGCACCGAGGCAGCGATTGCCATGGGCAACCATCGCCGGTTGCGGGCGGGATAGAGGGGAACGGTGGTGGTATCGGTGTCGATGGCGCTTTCGAACCTCTTTTCGAAATCCGGGTTGGAAAGCTTCACCCCGGCCTCATCCCTGAAATAGCTGAAGAGCGGGATGTATGCCTGAAGATGGGAAGGAACCTCCCCGGCTGTAAAGAAATCGCTGAGCGCTTTCTCCTCCGCGATGGTCGTCTGGCCTTCAAAGTACCGCTCCAGCAATATTTCAATTTCTCTGGTATTCATATATCTTTTTATTGACAAGTAATTCCCTGATCCGTTTGCGGGCCCGGCTGAGAGCGACCCTGACCGCATTCTCGTTGAGATTGACGATCCTGGCGATCTCCTCATAGTCGTAACCCTCGATATCCCTGAGGTGCAGAATGGTTCGCTGCTGTTCGGGAAGCTCATTCAATGCCATCTGCAGGCTGTACATCAGGTCGCTATGGTCGGGTTTTGTCTCCATGGGCATTCGTTCAATATAGAGGCGATGGTTGTCGTAATTCTCCACGGGAAATCTGCGTGCCTTGATCCTGTCGAGGCAGATATTCCGGGTGGTGATCATGGCAAGCGCCTCCACGCTTCGGTATTCGTCCAGCTTCTCCCTTCGGTTCCATAATCTGATAAAGACCTCCTGCACTGCGTCCTCCGCTTCTTCTGTCTGCTCCAGCATTCGCTTGGCAAATCTGAAGATCTTGTCCTTCAGGGGATAAACTTCCCGTTTGAATGCAGCTAGGTCCATTTAGGCTGGTAGACGATATATCTGTAAAAATATTACAACATCATTAAAATATTTGTGACGTTTGATTATTTTTGCATTCAATCGTATGTAATTCAATCCTTTCACAATTAAAAAACCTCTTTATGTTTAAAGAACATCCAAAAGGACTTTTTGTCGCATTCTTCGCGAACATGGGCGAGCGTTTCGGCTTCTATACCATGATGGCCATCCTGGTTTTGTTTTTACAGGCAAAATATGGTCTGCCTGTGTCGCTTGCCGGGGAT
>CAYWHQ010000204.1:0-6011 GCA_964457665.1 uncultured Prolixibacteraceae bacterium
GAGGGAATGTTCGGACTCGCTGTTGACAGAGGCCGCCATCTGCAGCACCTGTTCAACCCTTGCGTTCATCCGGTTGTTCTCCTCCTTGATAATCCTGGTGAAATCCGTGATTCGCCGGGGTTCGTTCAGAACCTTCGGGTTGTTGATGGAGTCGGTAGCGATAGAGATGGTGGCAATAGGCGTCTTGAACTCGTGGGTCATATTGTTGATAAAGTCAGTCTTGATATCGGAGATCTTTTTCTGACGGATCATCACGATGATGCTCGCCACGGAGGTCATTACGATAATGATAGTAAAAAGGATGCTTCCGGCCATCAGCATCCCGACCGATTTAAAGACATGATTTTGCTGGCCCGGGAAATATAAAAGCAAGTGTGCAGGTTTCCCGACCAGGTCGTTGGGAAAGAGCATCGCCTTATGACGGGTGGAGGTCAATTCCTTCCTGAATCCTGCGGAAGCAACCGGGAAGGCCGCTGTATCGGATGCTTCTTCCGACACAGCAAATTCAAACGGCAGCAGGATCTTTTTCTCCTGCAATGCCTGAATGATATAGGAACGGAGGGTGTCAGTCTGAATCCTGTCGGTGAGGGTTCTGGTACGCAGCTCGAGGTCCATGGTCAGCTGCCGGATGATCTCCTGTATCTTCTTTGCCTTGACAGTCAGCTTGTCCACTCTTTCCAGCAGCAGATCCTCTTTGCCGGTTTTTTTTCCGGAACCTTTCCGGGGGGCGGCAGGAGGGACGCTGCTGATGATCCTGATCTCATCATCTTCCAACGGCATCCGGTTGAGCCGGAAGGCATAAGATTGTTCCTCAAAATAGAACTGCTGAATACGCATCAGGGAGTCGAGTCTCTCCATCTGTTTCTCATCCCATTGGAACTCAATATCGAGGGTCATCGGATTCATCGTGACAGTCATCGATTGAAGCCGGTCGAAAATGCTGTCGGTCATTCTCATATGCTCCTTGGAAGCCAGAAACTTTTCCATTGCTTCCCGGTCCTTTTCCTGTTCAAAAATCCGGCGGTCGTTAGCTTTGATTACGCGTGCTTGCTGCTGGACGGGTACAACAAATTTACGGGAGTTTTTAACTGCCGGGCCGGCCTGGTTTGTTTGCAGATCACTGCCGGATTGCATTTCCGGTTCGGATTCGTTGCCAAAGCTCCTGATCAAAGCCAGAATACTGTCGTTTCTCCTGCTTTGTGCCAGAAAAGCCAGGTTCTCAGTGAGTTCCAGTTTGTCGGCCACTTTACCAAGGGCATCATTGACGCTTCTGTCAAAGAGTTCCTGTTTCACCCTGATGGCATTCCGGATCCACAAGTACTGGACCGCGATGATGCCCAGCAGGGAGATACATATCAGGGTGATGATTATATAAAGTTGTCGCGTTTTCACCCTGCAAAAGTAGCCATTCGGCAGGCCAGATGAAACCGGATTAACAATATCTTAACCAACATTAACTTTTCATTAACACCGCGACCCTCTTCGGGGATATAGTTTTGCTGCATCAAAAATCAAAAAACATCACGCCATGAAAAAGTCAATCAATCCGGGTCTGCTGTTCCTGACGGCTGCCTTTATATTTATTTTCATCACCGGAACACGGGGACAAGATACCATTAAAGCCAGCCAGGGCAAAGCCATGATCAAGATGAAAATCAAGGATAACAGCGGTAAAGAGAGCATCCTGGATACCGTATTCGATCTCTCGGACATGAGGGGACGGGAGCAATTCGAGGAGGCAATGAAGCAATACGAGCGTCAGCATGCAGAGATGGAAAAGGCGCTCAGGGAGATAGAGGTGGTGGTTGGTGTGCCGGAACTTGATTTCGACGTTGACATGGATCTGCCTTCTCCTCCGAAAATCCGGCATTTCCGTCATTTCAGGAACGAGGATCGCGGGGAGACGTTGGGCGACCTGCTCGGTGATATTCCGATGGACAAGGTGACCAGATATTCGGTCAAGGAGAGAAAAGGGGGAAAAAGGATCGTCATTGAAGTGGAAAACGGGCAGTCAGGCAAAGGAAGGAATGTGGTGATCGTTCACAGTCCCGGCGGGTGTTATACCGTGAAGAAGCTTTAATACCATACGTTCTTTATAGTTTTAAGTGTGCTTAAAAAGAAAGGCCGCCCTTTGCAGGGCGGCCTTTGATTTTTCATGATCGGTATTAGTATCTCTTGCGAGGGGTATAGTGAGTGTGTAGTAACTCATGAGATTTATGTCCGAGGGGTTCTTTGAGGAACTCCTTATAGATCTGAACGATCTCAGGATTTTCGTGTGATTTGCGGATAGTCATTCCCATATCCTCTTCGTAGATGGCGCTTTTACGTTTGGAGCGGATATCCTTGTTGGTAGGGATGGGTTGACCGCCGCCTCCCAGGCATCCGCCCGGACAAGCCATGATTTCAATGAAGTGGTAGTTGGCTTTTCCTTCCTTCACATTCTGCATGACAGTCTTTGCATGCGCCAGGCCATTGGCGACGACGCATTTCACCTCCACGCCTTCCAGGAAACTCCATTCGGGTTTTGCTTTTTCGATTTTCACGGAAGCCTCGCGTACCTCGCCTTCCGTGCCACGCACGGCTGTAATGTTGAGGCCTTCAAATGGAACCTCCCTGCCTGTCACCACCTCATATACGGTACGGAGTGCCGCTTCCATGACGCCACCTGCAGAACCGAAAATGACTGCGGCTCCGGTTGATACGCCCATGAAGCTGTCGTACTTTTCTTCGGGCAGGGCATCGAAATCAAGTCCGGCCTGTTTGATCATAATGCCAAGTTCGCGGGTTGTGAGCACGAAGTCGACATCTTTGTATCCGCTGGAGCGCATTTCGGGGCGGTCGGCTTCGAATTTTTTCGCGGTGCATGGCATGATGGAGACTGAAACCACGTTTTTGGGATCCAGACCGCGCTTCTGGCAGTAATAGGTCTTGGCAAGGGCGCCGAACATCTGTTGTGGCGACTTGCAGGTAGAGAGATTGGGAAGATATTCGGGGAAGGTGTGTTCGATGAACTTGATCCAACCTGGCGAGCAGGAGGTAGCCATCGGTAGTGCCACGTGCGGATCTTTGTCGACCAGGGCTTTTTTCAGTCTTGACAGCAGTTCGTTTCCCTCTTCGATGATGGTAAGGTCGGCAGTGAAGTCGGTATCGAGCACGGAGTTGAATCCAAGCCGGCGGAGGGCGGCCACCATTTTTCCGGTGACGATCTTGCCGGGAGGCAGGCCGAGGGATTCACCCAATGCGATACGTACGGCAGGGGCAGTTTGAACCACCACATGCATATTCGGGTTGTAGATGGCATCCCATACCTGGTCGATATAGTTGCGTTCGATCAGGGCTCCGGTCGGACAGCGGTTGACACACTGGCCGCAGTTGGTGCAGACAACTTCAAAGAGCGGGTGTTCGAAGAAGGTGGAGATCTTCATTTTATCTCCTTTGTAGGCTACGCCCAGGGCGCTTACGCTCTGAAGCTCCTCGCAGGTACGTACGCAGCGCTGGCATCGGATGCAACGGCTGTCGTCCTTGATGATCGCCGAGTTGAACATGTCGATCGTGAATTTCTTATCCGGCACCAGGTCCAGGAAAAGGTGGTCGCCGGTAAGCATCTGGGATGCGAGCGACTGAAGTTCGCAGTTTCCGTTTTTATAGCATTTCGTACAATCGGCGTTGTGTTCGGAGAGGAGCAGTTCGACGATGTGTTTACGGGCCATGCGTACCTTCATGCTGTTGGTGTGGATAACCATGCCTTCGGAGGCTGGGGTGGCGCAGGAGGCGGGGAGGGTTCTGACATTCTCCTGTTCGACGACACACACGCGGCAGTTGCCTGCCACGCAGAGGTCTTCGTGGTAACAAAGGGTGGGGATATGAATGTTAAGCTGGCGGGCTGCCTCCAGGATCGTGGCCCCTTCCTGAACTTTCACCTTGATACCGTCTATTGTAAGGTTGATATGCTTTGCCATATTTTAATCTGGTTTTTCGGGTTAATACTTGTTTAGTAGATCATCTCTTCCTTGAAATTGTTCACGATGGAGGAGAAGGAATTGGCAACGCTCTGTCCCAGACCGCATTTGGCAGTGATTTTCATGCTCTCGGCCAGTTTCATAAGCTGATCGAGATAGGCTGCCTTTTTCTGGCCCTTTTTCACTGCCTCGATGCCTTTGCGAAGCTGCTGGCAACCGACCCGGCAAGGAGTGCACTGGCCGCATGACTCTTCTTCAAAGAATTCAAGGTAATTCCGCAGCACGTTGTACATGGAACGCGAGCTGTTGAAAAGCATCATGGAGCCCCCGGTCGGTACGCCTTCGAAACCAATGATGGTGTCCTTGAATTTTTTGCGGGGTACGCAGAATCCCGAAGCGCCTCCAACCTGTACAGCTTTGGTGTCGCCATCGCCGAACTCGTCGACGAATTTGCTCAGACCCATGCCAAGTTCGAGTTCATAGATCCCGGGGATGGGCGTGTCGCCGGATACGGAGAATACCTTTGATCCGCGGCTGTCCTGGGTTCCGAGTTTCTTGTACTGTTCGGCACCTAACCTCATGATCATCATGACATTGACGAAGGTCTCAACGTTGTTGATGACCGTTGGCTTTGAGAGGTAACCGGAGGTGGTGGGATAAGGCGGCTTGTTGCGGGGTTCCCCTCGTCCGCCTTCCATGGATTCGAAAAGGGCGCTCTCTTCGCCGCAGATGTATGCTCCGCTTCCCAGCCGTATCTCGATCGTGAAATCCAGCCCGAGCTGACGTGCATGTTCGTGATAAATGTCGAGTTCCTTGTAGAGGTCGGGAAGCAGGAACTTATATTCTCCGCGCAGGTACATATAACCCTTACGGGCGCCAATGACCTTTCCGCAAATGGCCATCCCGGAGAAGACCTTGCGGGGTACCCTTGTAAGGATCTCCTTATCTTTGAATGTTCCGGGTTCGCCTTCGTCGGCATTGCAGATCACATACTTTTCATTACCCGGCGCTTCGGCCGTAAATCTCCATTTCATGGAGGTGGGAAAACCTGCGCCGCCGCGGCCTCTCAGACCCGAATCGAGGAGGTCCTTCAGGATATCCTCGTTGGACCGGATCATCGTATCGGCCAATACTTTGTATTTTACCTGTGTATAGTCGCCAAAGATGAAATCTACACGCTTGAGGTTTGTATCTGACATGATCGTATCTCCTTTACTTTAATTATTTATGCATGTATTCGCTGATGATATCGTGCACCTTTTCAGGGGTGAGGCCCGAGAAGGGTTTTTCATTGATCAGCATGGCCGGCCCTTCATGACACCACCCAAGGCAGTTTGTCTCCAGCAGGGTGAATTTTTTGTTCGGTGTCGTTTCACCTACCTTGATCTTCAGCATGTCTTCCAGGGTCTGGATGATCTGCTTCTTCCCGTGCATATCGCAGGTGATGGTTCTGCAAACACGGATCACATATTTTCCCCTTGGTTCCGTATCAAGAAAGGAATAAAAGGTTGCTGTTCCGTAAACCTGTGCGGCGGATATGTCGAGTGCCTTGGCAATTTCAGTCATATCCTGGTCGGAAACGTAGTTCTTGACCTCAGCCACACCTTGCAAAATAGGCATCAGGGCGGTTCTGTCCCTGCCGTGTTTTTCGACGAGATCCTGAATCAGATAATCGGTTGTCGCCATTTGAATATTTTTTAAGTGATTGGTTTATAGTTGATAATTGATGGTCTTCTTTCGACGGGGCAAAATTAAATCTTCTTTTGTTAATAAACTAACAGTAGAAATGATTAATTGCTTTCCGGACAATATTTATAGCTGGTCTAAATAAGTTGTCAGGCTGGCGAACAGGCGGGGCTGACCGGGTATTGCAGCTATCAGAACGGGTAGATCATCCAGAGGATTCCGATGAGGACCGAGAGGGTGGCGCCGGTCAGGGCAAGGATTCTTATAAAACGCATCCGTCTGGATTGTTCGAGACGGTAGGCGAAATATCCCAGCAGTGCGGTAAATCCCACCATGGTGACCACCGTTCCCAGACCGAAAGCCGAA
>CAYWHQ010000205.1:0-6009 GCA_964457665.1 uncultured Prolixibacteraceae bacterium
TTAAGATTGTACCAGATAATGGCCTTCCCCACCTTGACGCCTCCCAGCACCTCTATCCTTGCATCGCCGGTGGGCATTATGGTGACTTTCAGCCGCGCATCGTTCATGATTTTAATCTTATCGAGGATGACAGGATCTTTGGAAGAGGTCTGAACGGTGACGATCCCTTCGCTGTTTTTCATTATCTGGATCTTACCGATGCTGGCGAAAACTTTGGGCGCGATCTTCGGAAAAGATGGATTATACTGCAGGAAGGCATCCTGAACGATCTTGCCGGAGATGGCCACATTGTTGATCCTTACGAGACTGATGGCTGCGAAAAGCCCTGCGATGGTCTTTTCGCAGTTGGATGCAAGCTGCTTGTCGTTTTCTGATTTCAGGGTAGTGACGACATCGAAACCGGCTTCGAGATTCATGGAGAGCAGATCAACCCGGAGCCCCGTGCTGGCAGCAGAGGCCACAGTATAGTAGATGTTTCCGTCGTTGTCGAAACTGATCCCGAATTGATCGAACTGTTCGTCGGTGGGATAGAAACGGGTACGGATGGTCCATCCTTCCGGGGTGAGAGAAGCTACGAAGATATAGGATCCCGCAGCGGAGGCCGAATCGATGTCGGCTTGTTTGAGCCACAGCACCTCTCCCGAAGGGCTTACCTTTGCAATGAAAAGATCGGTGCCAGGGGCCTTTAATGAGCGGCTGCCGAGGGTGAATTTTTTGAAGAAGTTACCGGCGACGATCAGGTTTCCCTCTTTGTCGAAAGTAATGTTGCCGGCCAAATCCAAACCGGCACCGCCTCCCTGCAGCGCCCATTTAAGGTTACCGTTGGGATCGTAGCCTGCCACAAATACGTCTTTTTTATCACTGAAGGCCCGGAAGGTAGTATTTCCGAAGGAGGCCTGTCCTGAAAAATACCCCGTAATGTAGGAATTTCCCCCAGGGTCTGTGGCCAGGTTCTGCATATTCTCTCCCGGGAAAGCCCCGCCTTTCTCGGCCAGTTCCCAAATGGATGTGATTTTTCGTGCGATATGCTGCTCGTTGACCAGCGGAAGGATCTCAGCGCGGTCGTTCTCCATCCCCGTCATGGTAAGACCTGCCGGCGCTCCGATGTAGGTAGGGTCAGCGATAACATATTTCTCGCCGTTCCATACCAGATAATCACCGGGCACATCGGTGCTGAAGTGAACAGCTGTGGCGATGTGTCCGGGATAAGTCACGCCAATCACCTTGAGACCCAAAAGTTCTTTCACCAGGTACGAGAAGAGGATGGCCCGGTCGTCGCAGTCGGTAAACGGGTAGTAAAAATTCTCCTCCGGAAAGAAAAACTTTTCCATTCCATTGAATTGATCCTGGTCGGTTTTGTAAGCAAAACCGGTTTGAACAAAATTCAGCAGAAAGTTCACCGCGTCGGCCTCTGTACGGTGCTCTACCAGCGGCAACAGCGCCTGCTGGATCGATTCCTTGGCCAGCGGAGAGATGGCGGCATCGAAATAGACCCTGAGTTCACAAAGCGGGAAGTCCTTGAAGAATTCAATGGCATTCTGATTGTAAGCAATGGTGAAGGGGTAGTTTTTATTGTTATACTGCAGATTGAATGACTTTTCACCTTTCTCCTCTCCGATATTGACCGCCTGGTAAATGTTGAGATCCATGATAAGATTAGCATCGGGGAAATCCTTGTCATACGTAACGACTTTATCGCCGGGGAAATCCGGTGCGTAGTACCTTACATGGTCAAAGATGAAATACTTCATGCCATATATCAGGTTCTTGGCAGGAAAGAGCAGATATATCTGATCGCCGGCATAGGCGACCCGGAATTTATACCCCGACTTGGTCATCAGGAACCAGGCGAGGAGCCGTGAGGTATTGGTGGATACGGAGATCCGGGCAGTCACCTGATTGACAAGCAGGTAATATCCCCAGTCATTCAGACTCATCGTGTTCTTCAGTCCCCTGAGCTGGTCGAGCAGTCCGGTATAGTCCAGGCTGCCGGCGGTCTCCCAGAAATCGCCTATATCCCTGTTGGTGAAGCCCTCCGGAAGCCCGATCTCGAACTCCTTGTCGTATTCGATCACGAGCGGGGTTCCATAGAAATCAAGCTCGATTGTGCTGAAGGCAACCTCCTCTGGTTCCGATTTTCGCACCATGGGGATATACGGAGTCATGGGAATGATCACGCCGGGTGTTCCGGCGGGGACCTGTACCAGTACTTCCCTGGGTTTGCCCATGGGCTGAACCGGGTCAAACTTCGGGAGGATCTTCGGTTTAGGGGTGGTATCCGGTGCTTCTCCCGTGAAGAGCCGGAACTCTTCCCATGCCTGCCGCAGATAGTCGGAGAACTCTTTGTCGATCTCCTCTACATACTCGTCGAATTCCCGCTGGTTTTGCTGCTTGAAATCTTCAAACTCCTGCATCAGCGCTTTGCGCTCGGCCTCAAAGAGCGAGTCTACCTGTGCCTGCAATAAAAATGGCAGCCATGTCAACATGACTGCCATCATGATACGTAAATTTTTCATCTCGTCATAATTATCGTATTGTCCACTTTTGCCATACACCCGCAACATCAGGGCTGACACTGACGGTCGGATCCTGCTCTTTCTGATTGATCCTGAGCGATTCCACGGCTACCGTTTTGGTCAGATAGTCGGCCAGACTCCCATAATTCATATTACCCCCTGTTTCCTGAATACGTTTCAGGAGAAAGTAGGTGAACATACCATGTTTTTCACGGTTATTGGGGAGTGATGACTGTTCGCCGGTACTGGCGCTGAAGACAACAATGTTGCCGGCCAGGGATTCTTCGGCGGGTTTGATCTTGACGGCACGGGCAGCCAGCAGTCCGGCATTCCTTCCGCCGCCCGAGAAGCAGGCATCCAGGAAGAGGGTGATCTTCCGGGCGCCGGATTCAGCCAGTTTCTGATAGATGTCGGAGAGCTTGATGGCGCTTTGCAGGTTGGCGGCGGTGACGTCGACCGGGATCAGATAAGGAATACGGGAGACCTCATCCGGAAGACCGTGTCCGGCATAATAGAACAGGATCTCAGAGTCACCCCCAAGCTTACCTACCATTTTACTGATCAGGTCGATCTTCTGGCCCATGGCTCCGGCTGTGGCGTCGGTGAGAAAGTAGACGTTCTCCTCCTGAAAGCCGAGTGTTTTAACGACATACTCCCTGAAGATAGTGGCGTCGTTCCGGGCATAAGCAACGTTGGCCTCGCTGCTGATCCCCGACTGGTACATTGAATACTCTTCATTCCCGATGATCAGGGCGAACTTGTTCTTGTATTTATTCGGCCATTCGGGAATGTTCTTATCCACGTCGGAGGTAAGGGATGCTTTGGTGACCTCCACTGCCGGGGTCTGGATGGCATTGATGATCACCTTGTTCTGTGCCACCAGGTTCTGGCTTAGCGATACGGAAACGGTTGTGTCCCGCGCATATTTGCCTGACGATTCCGCAAGGTCGATGCGCACAGGGATGAAGGTGTCGGTGTACCGGCGGTTGGCGGTAAAGATGAACTCGATCTCCCGTGTTTCGCCGGGTTTCAGCTTGCCTATCGTAAACCGGTCGGTTTCGCCCAGCACTACACAATTCGGTGAGGTGAAGCCGAATATGGCCGAAACATCCTCCGCATCTCCCTTCCCGACATTCTGGATCAGGGCCTTGAGCTGAATGGGGTAGTTCAGTGTGGCTTTACCGCCGAGCTCGGTACTGAAGACGGCATCGGCCACCACCATCATCGGGGGTTCATAGGGATGTGTCTCGATCTTCATCTCCAGCGGATAGGCATCGAAACCCTGTTCTTCGATCACTTCGATCTTGAACTCGGCGATGGCCCTTTCCAGATCCATGCCTGCGGAAATGGGGATGGTCACCTCCCTCACCTCACCGGGCTTGATGTCGCCGATCAGCTGGCTTCTGGTAAAATCGAGTCCCCGGAGCATCCGGTTCTTGACCGAGGCTTGAACCATAACTTTTTTTGCGATGCCCGTCCCGAGGTTCTCGATCTGGAATTTTATCCCCAAACGCTCATTTCCATTGATGACATTGTTGGCATTGGGGTCCAGGAACTGTTCTCCCTTGATGACAAGATCGGGGAGTGTTTTCACCGTCTTTGTCGCCACGGTCTGTTGTTTCCCGGCAACGATCTTTTTGGCTCCGCTGCTGCCCGAGATCACCTGCCCTCCGGCAGGCGCCGGCAGGAGGAATACCCCCACGAGGGGCAGCAGGAGTGATCTGATAAGGATTCTTGCAGGATTCATCTGAGATTTTTTAAAGATTTCTTATGAAGTCAGGTGTTAACCGGTCTTAAAATTTATAGTTGAATGTTACCAGGGGTTTACCGCTCCACGGATCGACCGTGGCTCCGAAGGAGTATTTCGGGCTGGGTCTGTTGGGCGTCGCGATGGTCCAGATCATGTTGATGGCCCAGACAGCGCCGGCTGAAATGAAAAGGATTTTCGAGAGATTCTGCTGTTTTCTGGCCTTGTCGAAATAGTTGTCACGGTCGGCTGCTGTGGTGGCATCCTTATATTTATTGTAGGCGCTGTTGGAAGTGAGCATGAAAACCAGGCCGCCGGCAGCTGCTCCGTAAACCGGGAGACTCAGCAATGCATAGGCGCCGCCGCCCTTCATTTTATTGATACCAAGTCCGGGAACAATGGCCGAAAGGCCTATCGCACCGCCTTTGGAGATTAACCTGTTGCCCGTTTCCTTTGTTACGGCAGGCTTCACTTTTTCCGGTTCGGTCACGGGAGGCTGAACTTCGGAAGTGACGACGGTACCGGAACGGGGAATGGATTTTACTTCGACGAATATCTCTTCATTGATGAATACATTGTCCTTCTCAAGGTCCCAGACGATACGCTTTCCCTTACCGGCAGTCACATTATCTCCTACATCGCCGGTCATGGTAACGGGATTGTAACTTTTTCCGGTCACGGCCGTAATCACAAGGCGGATGTTGAACAGCTCCCCGCTCTTCGCCTTGAGGATATCATAGGTAACAATGAACTGATTGCCTTCCACGGTGAAATCGACGTTGGTGATCACCGCTTTCGATTGCCCTGAAAGCTGAACCGGATTGACGAGGGCGAAGAGCAGTACCAGAAAAGGTACCAGGAGGAATGGCAGATATGCAGGCTTTTTCATTTCTTCTGTTTTAAGGGTTAATAGCGTTTTTGAAGTCCTTCGGGTAATCCGGCACCATGGCAGTTGGTTGCCTCCATTTCAGTGTAGACCGGAATGGAATTGCTTTTGAAGATCGTGGCTGTGATCCTGATCAGGAATATTCCCTGGGGATTGCCTTCCGACGAAAGTTTTGCCCACTGACCCGAGCTGTTCCTGAACCAGGCGAGGTCCATCGATACATTCGGCCCGTTTTCGTCAATGCCAAGATAATTAACATAGCCGGTGGCCTCCGTCCATACGGCCATGACATAAAACTGTCCGTTGAAACTGATATTGGCCGACCGGGTAGTCCAGTTATCGTTGGGCGGGGTGAAAGCACCCACACCGCCGATTTTGGTCCGGCCTGAATTGAAGACATCGATGGTGAGCGTCCCGCTGCCCGCATCCTCGGCTTTATCAAAATAGAGCTTGATGGCGGTGATGTTCCCGGAAGCGCCGACGGGGAAAAGGTTGCCCAGCAAACCGGCGTAGCCGGGATTGAACCGCCAGCCGTTGTCCGGGGTCCCGTCATCGTATATGAAATCGACACTGCCCGAAGACACGGTAAAACTGAATACCTCTCCGTAAAAGAACTCAGCACCATCGGAGGCAAAGGCCCGTGCGTAATATTTAACGCCTGGATTGAGGCCCGCCAGGGTCGCCTCAAAGCTCTTCGGAATGGCCGATGCGCCTAAAATAACCTTCTGGTCAGTGTAGGAGGGGTTGACTTTTGTGCTCCAGCAAAAACCGTAGGAGAGCGTCTTTTCACCTGCATCCACCAGCTCGCCCTTGATCAGGAGCGTTGTTTCATTGACCGACATGGTTTGCACCAGAACAAG
>CAYWHQ010000206.1:0-5958 GCA_964457665.1 uncultured Prolixibacteraceae bacterium
AACGGTGTGTACGATATTTTGCCCTGATAGAAACATCGAGAACCCGGTTATTTCTTCCTTTGAGTATCCCGTTTCTCCCACATGAAATGGCCGGGTGGTGAACCCATCGGTTGCGGAGGTTACCGTTTGTGCCGCGATCCTGAAAAGCTTCCGGGATGATATTTCAATCTGGAGGGCTTTCATAAGAACCGGCCCGAAAACAGGGATCATGACCAGAAAGATTATCAGATTGACGATCCAGGTAATCATGGAGAAGGGATTATTTGCAGGGTCTTTGTTGATTTCAAAGCCAATCTGTCTGAGCATTGCCATGGTGATGTCGAAATGAGCTGCCAGCATATAGTGCCAGAGGGTGATGCCCGCCAGGCAAAAGAGGATGGCCGGTTGCACCAGGCGGTATCTGAGGCTGTAAATTATTCCGTAAAAGATCAGGATCAGGCCATAGAGCCATGCAGCGTAAAAGGTACCAAGGGTCTCCTTTTCGATGACCAGACTAACCAGGAATATCAATGGCGGTGCCCAGTAATTCCAGTTGATTCTGGTTTTTAATACATTGCTATTCATAATTCATCAGGTTATTGGAATTGATTACTTTTAATTTTTTCAGGTTATCTCGCCGATTTAAGTTCAGTGACGATTCTGCTCTCCAATCCCTGGTTGTAATAGTCGAAGAACCGCCTGAAAGTGAGGCCCAGGGAGTCGCAGAGCTGGTCGAAATTGTAACTCCTTTTGAACTCCCTGTAATCGGCCTGAGCGATGAATACGCTCAACCTGCCGTCGCGGGAGATGCATACATGGCTAACTTCCTGAGGATGTTCGACCGAAAAAAGGGTTTTGTTCATAGAAAAGGCCAGATAATGGTTATCTGCTTCATGGAATGCCCGTGCGATATATTTCCCCTCCAGGAAACGGGTAAAGCCGGCTATCTGTTCAGAGTCCGGCCCGATATCTCCGGCAGCATAAGGGCGACCGGTGAATCCGTTCCCGGTTTCACGGATCCGTGCTGAAGCCAGGCGGAACAGCCGGCGTGCATTGATTTCGTAACGCTCCTGCCCATACACAACCGACCAGTTCAGAATCACAAACAGGCCAAGAACGATCAGCGTGATAAAATATCCGGCTTTCATTATAAAAATATGTGTGGAAATGGCATAAGGTCCCTGAAAACATAGCAAACCCACCAGGATGCCGATCACCGGGTAGATCCAGTGGCGGTATTTAAAATACTGGAAGATCCCCATTCCGATGAAGAAGACCCCGCAAATGAAATATGTCATAAAAGGGAAATGGCTGATGCCGGAACCCTCCCTGATCAACTCCCTGCGGATTCCCCATTCCAGGATGGTAATGATATAGCAGGTTAGGATTGCCATTGGATAATAGAAGCCGACCGACATTCTTAATTTTGGTTGAAAGTTCATGTTATTCAGTTTTATGTAAACTTCATAAAAAATAAACTATACAAAAATAATACTAAATAAATTGTGAAGTCAAGTTATTTTCGGTGAAATCCCCTTTTTAATCGCCAACCTCTTTTTGCTGACAAAAGTTGATGATAAAATGATATCTTTGGAGAATTAATATCTTTTGGTATGGCTATTCCCACCTCCCGGACCAAAGAGCCGGGGATCATTTCAGTAGATCCGGAAAAATGCCGGGGCTGCGGCAAATGTGTGGCTGTCTGCAGTGACCTTGACCTTGAATTATATGAAGGCAAAGCCCGACCGACCGGGTCAGGTATTTTCGGATGTATCGGATGCGGCCAGTGCATGGCGGTTTGTCCCGACGATGCCATCACGGTAACCGGCCGGTTCATCTCTCCTGCCGACCTTTTCTCACTGGCTCCGAAGGAATATTCGGCGGATCACCCGTCGCTGATGAACCTGATGCACCGGCGGCGCAGCATCCGTAAATTCAAAAGCACTGCAGTCGACAAGCTGCTGATCGGAAAAGTCGTTGAAGCCGCCATGACCGCTCCCATGGGACTGCCCCCGTCGGATGTCAATGTGATGGTTTTCGATTCAAGGGAAAAGGTGAGGTCGTTCACCGAAGATTTTTGCAAATACCTGGAGAAGATACGCTGGATCTCCTCCTCCTGGTTCCTGACCCTGATGAAACCCATCTGGGGCAAGGAGACCGACGAGCTTTTCCGCAATTTCATGCGGCCGCTCATCGATAAATATATCAGTTCGATGAAAATCGGTGAGAATGTAGTGACCTACGATGCCCCGGCGATGATCTATTTCTACGGTTCACCCTATTCCGATCCCGCCGATCCGATCATTGCCGCCACCTATGCTATGCTGGCCGCCGAATCGCTGGGCCTGGGCACCTGCATGCTGGGCGCCATCCACCCCATGATCCAGAGCGGGGGAGCGGCAAAGAAATTCCGCGAAGCGCACGGCATCCGCTATAAAAGCCGCGAAGGGATCTTTCTTATTATGGGATACCCAAAAGCGGAGTATCTGAAAGGGATCCGCAGGAGCTTTGCGGGTTTGGAGGCAGGGAGGTAGGTAGGGAGGTAGGGAGGTAGGAAGGTATGGGGGTATGAGGGTATGAGGGAACTTTTTATTTGTAAATTGTACTTCGCTAGCAGCAAAAAATTTTAAAATGGAATACGAAGACTGTGGAACTGTTTTACTGGAGAGAGGGGAACCACGAGGTTGACTTTGTGCTGCAGGAGGGGAACAGGGTAACAGGAATTGAGGTCAAAAGTGGCAGGATACACAACGCAAAGGGAATGGCTGAATTCGACAAACGCTTCAAACCGGATAAACTCCTTCTTGTCGGAATCGATGGAATTCCGGTTGGAGATTTTCTGATGACCGGTATTGCAGATTTGTGTTAGACCGCGGCCTGGTACATGGCCCGGAGGGTCTGGTCGTCGGGAATGTAGCCAGGGGTGGTTGATTCTCCTTCCTTGCCGTTCGACTTCAGAATATCCATCTTATAATTTTCGAAAGAGGCAAGGCTTGGAGTGCCGGCTGGAACGAAAATACTTCCGGCATGCATCGGGTCGCCCAGGTCCATCACTGCAGGGATCAGGTTCGCCAGGCAGATCAGGAAGGTGATCACCGCGACCAGGCATACGATATAACCGTAAACCTGCGCCATTTTGTGAGGCTTTTCCATGTTTTTTTTGACAAAGGTACGATATTCCCCCGGCGAAGTCAATGACCGTTGAAGGAGATTAGGGTATGAGAGTATGAGGGTGTGAGGGTAATATTTTAATCCTAAATCTTTAATACATTCGTAATTCTAAAATCTTAAATACAATCGTAAATCGTAAATCTTAAATCGTAAATCAAAATGGTTGATCTTCGCAGCGATACGGTGACCCGCCCGTCGGAGGGGATGCTGGAGGCCATGATGGCCGCAAGGGTAGGGGATGATGTTTTCGGGGATGACCCGACGGTGAACGAGCTGGAGGCAAAGGCCGCGGCCCTGCTGGGCAAGGAGGGGGCGCTCTTCTGCCCCTCGGGCACCATGACCAACCAGATTGCCATCAATGTCCATACCCGTCCCGGCGACGAGGTGATCTGCCATCAGCATGCACACGTTTACTATTATGAAGGCGGAGCCATGATGCGGAACTCGGGTGTGTCGGTTTG
Organism: uncultured Prolixibacteraceae bacterium; assembly: GCA_964457665.1. GTDB lineage: Bacteria > Bacteroidota > Bacteroidia > Bacteroidales > FEN-979 > CAYWHQ01. The sequence goes on from CAYWHQ010000206.1 coordinate 3,612, forward strand.
CCTGCTCAACGGACCGCGCGGGCTGATCACTGCGGAGGAGGTGGAGTCACATATCAATCCCGATGATGTGCACCGCCCCATTACGCGGCTGGTGGAGGTGGAGAACACCATGAACAAGGGCGGCGGGGCCTGCTACCGGCTGGAAGAGATCCGGAAGATCTCGGAGGTTTGCCGCAGACGCGGGCTTTCGCTGCACCTCGACGGCGCCCGGCTCTTCAACGCCCTGGCCGAAACGGGAGAACCTCCGGATCAGTATGCTTCGCTGGCCGATTCGGTCTCCATCTGCCTCTCCAAGGGGCTGGGTGCCCCGATCGGTTCCTTGCTGCTGGGTACAAAGGATTTCATCCGGCAGGCAAGGAGAGTCCGGAAGGCCTTCGGCGGGGCCATGCGCCAAGCGGGATACCTCGCAGCAGCCGGCATCTATGCCCTCGAAAACAACATCGCGCGGCTCAAAACCGACAACGACCGGGCACGATATCTCGGGACTATCTTGTCGGAACTGACATTCGTTGAGAAGGTCCTGCCCGTGGAGACCAACATCGTGATCTTCTCGCTGCGCGAAAAAGGCAGCACCCCCGCCTTCATCGCACGGTTAAAGGAACACGATATCCATGCCCTTTACCTCGACAGCAGCACCATACGCTTTGTCACCCACCTGGATATTACGGACGAAATGGTTGAGAGGGTGGAGAGGGTTCTGAGAAGGGTGAACGGGTGAACGGGTGAACGGGAAGAAATTGAGAATGGAGAATGGAGAATGGAGAATGGAGAATGAAATTGGAGTAACAATTAATGCAGAAAATATGAAATCGCATCTTTTCAGCCCGGTTCATCTTTTAATCATTTATACGTTGTTGACCCTCCGTGGGGAGGCCCGACCGAACCCGATCTGGTATTCACCGCCACTGGTTCTGAGTGTGGTCTGCTTGCCGCTGAGGTGCGGAGGGTTTTGAAATTTAGATTCCAGATTTCAGATTTTAGATTGAATTTTAGATTTTGGACTTTAGAATTCGGATTTTAAGAGTGCTTCCATATGATTCTGATAATAATTATATATGAACTATTCAATGTATTTACAAATCTACAATCTTAAATCTACAATCGTCAATAAAATCTAAAATCTGAAATCTGGAATCTAAAATCAATGAATAATCACAACTTTCTCTCTCTCCAATACCTGCCCATCATTCAACACCACCGCCACATAAATCCCGGCCGGCAGACGGGAGACATTCAAAACCGCCTCTTTCCCGATTATCACTTTCAGCGCCGGTTTTCCCATCAGGTCGAACAGAATGATCTCTTTATTCGTCCTTTCCAGGTCTCCCGCCCGGTCGAGGAACCTGATACGGATCACCTCCCCGGCAGGGTTGGGATAGACCTTCAGCTCATATCGATCTTCAACCCTTACCGGTTCCCCATAGCCGGTGATCAGGTCGCAGTCGCAGTCAACCGTATCTGTCGTGATCGGGAAGGGGCAGAGGCTGTCATAGATAAAAGGAAAAGTGTAGAGGGAATCGTACTCCAGGTTTTCATTGACCTTCATGGCCCAGGCATCGAGCTGGTTGGCAGAGGAATAGACAATAGGGGAATAACCCCCGATTAAGAATTTCGAATCAATCGAGGCGGTAAAGGCACCTCCAATCGGTGTTCCGTTGAAATTCTCCAGGCTCTTTTCTAAATTCCCCAAGGTGTCGGTCTTAAAGACACCGGTAAATATCGGGCTAGATTCGGTATAAAAGCATTGCCCTAAATGAAAGAACTTCTGATCAGAAGATAAAATACCAATGAGGGTGTTTAACAGAGTGTCCGGATGAAGTATCTTTTCATATTGAATCAATCCGTTGGAACTTACTTTTGAAAAGTATGGATACCCTTTTGGTTCCAGTGACTGAGTATAACCAACAGTGTAATAATTGCCATTGAACTCGGTTGCAGAAACCAATGAACCCATTTTTTCAAGGTTCAATGAATCAGGAAACATCCAGATTTCATTTCCAAGAGAATCAGTTTTTACAAGTAGATGCTGTAAAAGATACCACTGCTGAGGGCTTGCTGTATCCTGAATGTAACCAAATCCAGGTAATAGATAACCCGTGTCACCTGTTAACAATAAGTCCTGGATTCCAGGCCCTTTCAAATAGGGATTATTGTAATTGGGTACAATCTGGGCGCTGGATATCACCGTACCTGTTGAGTCGATCCACCATAGCTGGTTTTCTTCTACCCAGGGATCATTCGATGCATATAAAGTTTGTAACAGATATCTTCCTCCTGTCAGATGCTTTACTTTCCGTCCATAATTTAAATCTGGATAATGCAAGTACTTGCACCAAATCTTTTCACC
>CAYWHQ010000207.1:0-5944 GCA_964457665.1 uncultured Prolixibacteraceae bacterium
CCCAGGTAATGATGGTGATCCCTGTCCTCCGAGAATAGCAGGTGGTAAGGGATTCCATTGATCCTGAAATGCAGTGTCGTTTCGGTTCGGCTGAATGTTTCTGCCGAACAGATGGTTCCCCCGAAGTCGAAAACCACCTTCCCTTCTTCCACCTTGTGAACATGTATGCGGTAAGGTTCCTGCTCACATGTGATATCAAGCCAGAGCACATGTCTCCACATTCCGGCCCGGTACCAGAGATCTCCCGGAATGATGCTCCTGAATCCTTTCAGCGGGTCATGGTGGAGACTGAGCAGCAGGTATCCTCCGATAAGGATAGATCGTTCGATCGATGCCTTTTCTTTCCTGATTGCATCCACGATGGCATCCGTGTTTGAATCACAGAATTTGGTAGAGATGGTATTTGTGAGAAAGGGTGTTCCGGTGATCAGTTCCCGGAGATAGCTGATGTTCGTCCTGATCCCGTGGATTCCATAAAACGACAGCGCTTCCTGCATTCTGACGGCAGCTTCATTTCTGTTCTCTCCCCAAACGACGAGCTTGGAGATCATGGGATCAAAGGCGCTTTTGATCTCCATGGCTGACCCTACGCCTGTGTCTGTCCTGATATGTTCCCCCCGGGGTTCCTGATAGAGGGTCATAAATCCAGGGGAGGGAAGGAAATTATTTTCCGGATCTTCAGCATATATCCGGCATTCGATGGCATGGCCTTTCTGACTGATCTCTTCCTGAGCATATCTCAGCACTTCTCCCCTTGCAATCCTGATCTGCTCCTCCACGATATCGAGTCCTGGGACCATCTCCGTTACAGGATGCTCTACCTGAACCCGTGTGTTCATCTCCAGGAATTAGAACTGCAGCTTCCGGTCAACCAGAAACTCGATGGTGCCTGCGCTGGAGTAACCAATTTCCCTGGCGATTTTTACGGCTGCATCGCCCATTTGCCGGCGCAGATCAGGTGTCAGGGTGGGAGAGGGCGATTCCTCTATGATCTTCTGATAGCGCCGCTGGATTGAACACTCTCTCTCGAAAAGATGAATTGCGTTGCCATGATTGTCGGCCAGCAACTGGATCTCGATGTGGCGGGGTTCTTCCAGGTATTTCTCAATATAAACGGTTTCGTCGCCGAAATAGGCTTTTGCCTGCCGGGCGGTAGATTCGAGCGCCTCTTCCAGATCGTTCTCATCATAAACGATACGCATCCCTTTTCCGCCTCCTCCGGCAGCTGCCTTCAGTAAAACCGGAAAATCAATATGGCTGCGCACCTGCAGCAGCTCTTCACGCGTTCCGGTCATCCCTTCTGTGATGGGGACTCCACTTTTTTTAGCCCACGACCTTGCCTCGATCTTGTTTCCCATCCGGTGCATGGCTTCAGCACCGGGTCCGATGAAGATGATACCTGCTTCGTTGCAGGCTCTCACAAAAGCCGGATTTTCAGCGAGAAATCCATAGCCAGGATGGATGGCGTCGCAGCCATGGTCGAGCGCCGCCTGAATGATCTTGGGGATGCTGAGATAGGTCTCTGCCAGCTCCGATTCCCCGATGCAAACTGCCTTCCCGGCCATCGGTACGTGCAGCGAGGCTGCGTCGATACGCGAATAGACTCCGGTGGTGCGTATCCCCATCCGGTGGGCCGTCTTCATGATTCTGACAGCAATCTCTCCCCGGTTGGCAACAAGGATATTGGTTATTCTTTTATCCATCCTGGTTTTCTTTTTTCAAGAAATGCATTCATCCCCTCCTGCCCCTCAGCGGAGGCTCTGATATCGGCAATCATCCGGGCCGTGAAATCATATGCCTCCATCAGGGTAAGGTTGTTACAGACTTCATGAATCAGCCTTTTTCCATGGCTCATGGCCGCGGGACCGCTGGTACGGAGATGGGCGATTACCTCCTCTGCCGTAGCCTCCAGCACGCCGGCCGCAACCGAACGGTTGACCAGCCCGAAAGACTCGGCCTCCTTGCCGTGAATCCTTCGCCCGGTCAGCATCAGCTCGCGGGTCCCGTACTCCCCGACACGCTTGATGACATAAGGAGAGATACAGGCCGGGACGATGCCGATCTTTACCTCGCTCAGCGAAAATGTCGCGTCATCGGTGCAATAGGCCAGGTCGCAGGCCGATAAAAGCCCGTTGGCCCCTCCCAGCGACACGCCATGCACCAGTGCAATGGTCGGCTTCGGACAGGTATAAATAGTATAAAAGCATTTCGATAACAGCAGGCTCTCCTGGTAATTGGTCTCGTAGTCGTTGCGCGCAACGGCTCTCATCCAGTTCAGATCCACCCCGGCGCAAAAGGATTTACCGTTACCGCGCAGAACGATACACACGGCATCCGTTTCAGCGGCCTGGCGAAAACAGTCATCCAGCTCCACCAGCATCATCCGGTTGAAGGCATTGTGAACCTCCGGCCGGTTCAGACTGATTGTGAAGATCCCGTTCGCGAAAGTGGTTGCGATTGTCTGGTACATCTCCATGCTCAGTTACATTCTGAATACCCCATACTTTGTCTCTCTGTAAATTCTGTTTCGCGTCACGGCAATCGCCAGGCCAATGATTTTTCGGGTATCCACGGGGTCGATGATCCCGTCGTCCCAGAGCCTGGCGGTGCTGTAATAGGCCGATCCCTCCTCTTCGTATTTCTGAAGGATGGTCCGCAGCATCTTCTCCCGCTCCTCCGGCGACAGCTGCAGCCCTTTCGCCTTAAGCTGATCCTCCTTGACCGTGATCAGCACGTTGGCGGCCTGCTCCCCGCCCATGACCGAAATTTTGGCGTTGGGGTACATGAACAGGAGACGCGGTTCATAAGCCCTGCCGGCCATAGCGTAGTTGCCTGCCCCGAAAGAACCCCCGAAAATCACGGTAAATTTGGGTACGCGGGCATTGGCCACGGCATGCACAAACTTTGCGCCATCCCGGGCGATGCCGCCATGCTCATATTGCTTCCCTACGATGAACCCAGTGATGTTCTGCAGAAATAGGAGCGGAATATTCCTTGAGGTGCAGAGCTCAATAAAATGGGCCCCCTTCAGGGCCGTTTCACTGAACAGAACACCATTGTTGGCCAGAATTCCCACTTCGTACCCCATGATCCTGGCAAAACCGGTGACCAGCGTGGGAGCATACTTCTCCTTGAATTCATGGAACAGACTTCCATCCACAACCCTTGCAATAATCTCCCTTGAATCGACAGGCTTCCTGAGGTCAACAGGCAGTATCCCGTAAAGTTCCTCGGGATCATAAAAAGGCTCTTCCACCGGGTAGGTCGGCATCGGTTGATATTCCAGGCGACCAATCGACTCAAAGATGTTCCTGCAGATCTGAATGGCATGTACGTCGTTTTCCGCGAGATGGTCGGCTACCCCGCTGATCATGGTGTGCACCTCCCCGCCACCCAGCTCCTCTGCAGTGACGTTTTCCCCGGTGGCCGCCTTTACAAGCGGAGGACCGCCAATGAAAATCGTTCCCTGATTCCTCACAATGATGGTTTCATCGCTCATGGCCGGCACATAGGCCCCTCCGGCCGTACAGGATCCCATCACCACCGATATCTGTGGGATCCGGTCGGCCGACAGACGCGCCTGGTTGAAAAAGAAACGACCGAAATCATATTTATCAGGAAATACTTTCGCCTGCTCAGGGAGGAATACCCCTCCCGAATCCACCAGGTATACACACGGCAACCTGTTCTCCATCGCGATCTCCTGCGCCCGAACATGCTTTTTGATGGTCTCCTGGACATAGGTTCCCCCCTTCACAGTGGCATCATTTGCCACAATCATCGCCTCCTTCCCCTGGATGATGCCGATACCCGTAACAATCCCGGCAGAGGGGAATTCATTGTCGTAAAGGTTGTATGCAGCGAGTGGAGAGAGTTCAATAAACGGTGTATTACGGTCGACCAGCAGATTGATTCGCTCCCTTGCGAGCAGTTTTCCGCGATCCTTGTGCCGCTTTACTGCCTGTTCGGGCCCTCCTTTCATGGCCGTGGCCATCCGTTCCCGGTATGTGTTCAGAATCTTCAGGTAATCCTCCCTCTGGCGGATAAACCCGGAATGCAGCGTGGATACTTTACTTTGGAGGCGGAACATAGAATAAATATAGCAGTGTAATTGTTAACCTTTTCACAGACAAACCAGATGTCCAGAGCTAAAATACACTTTTTTTTGAATGTTACCTACCCGGCACTTTTTTTAGTCTGTATGAATTTCCCTCCCCGACCAAGTGTTGCTTCAGTTATCTTTGCATGTCTATGCCGGTAGTTCCTGTCATCGAAGTCCGGAATGTCTGCAAGTCCTTCGGCACTGTCAAAGCTGTCAGGGGGATCGACCTGAACATTATGCCAGGGCAGTTTGCTGCCCTGCTCGGCCCCAATGGCGCCGGAAAAACAACCCTGGTCGAGATGATCGAAGGTATCCAGAAGCCCGACAGCGGGGAAATCCGGCTGATGGGGAAGCCCTGGAAAGGCCACGAGAAGGAGCTCCGGAAGATCATAGGCCTGTCGCTACAGGAGACCCGTTACATTGAGAAACTGACCACATTCGAAACACTGAGGCTGTTTGCCAGTTTCTTCGGTCTCGGGCGCGAACGCTGTGAAGAGGTACTGTCGATTACCGGCCTGACGGAGAAACGGAAAGCCTATACCGTCAACCTTTCAGGTGGACAGCGCCAGCGATTGGCTCTGGCCATTGCATTGATCAATCATCCCAGAATACTGCTGCTGGATGAACCAACAACAGGACTGGATCCCAACGCCCGCCGCGAGATATGGGAGATTCTCCGTAACCTGCGCAGGGATTCCGATATCTCTATGATCCTTACTACCCATTACATGGAAGAGGCCCAGCAACTCTGCGAATGGATCGTGATCCTCGATCAGGGAAAGATCCTGAGGCAAGGAACCCTCATCTCGCTTCTGGAAACCAATCCCGAATGGAATAACCTCGATGATCTCTTTACCACATTAACCGGGAGGAAACTGGATGAATAGGCGGATCACCGATCACCAGCTCTGGCAGCTGACCCGGGCCAACCTTCTGGAGAAAATCCGGGAGCCTGCTGTCCTCTTCTGGGGTATAGGCTTTCCCATCCTGATGGCCATCGGATTGGGACTGGCTTTCTCCCGGAAACCTGAATCTGCAAGGCAGGTAGCCCTCATTTCGGCCGATACGGGCCAGTATAATCTGTTACTCCGTGACGACAAGCTGGGCGACAACACTTTCCGGCTCATACGAATGACATGGGACGATGCGATGATCCAACTCAAAAGAGGCGGTATCAACGTGATCATCACTCCTGAAGGCGACAGTTACCGTTACCATTTTGATCCGGTAAATCCGGATGCCCAGCTTACCTACCTTAAGCTTGCCCCGGCACTCCGGATTATTCCTCCTGAACAACTGAAACAACGTTTTCGCCTGGAAGAACCACACGGCACTCCTTCCTCTTCTCCCAATACCGGCGAAACCGGCAGTAATACCGAAATCGAACCGCTTACCCTGACCGGAACCCGCTACATCGATTTCCTGATCCCCGGGATCCTTGCCATGGGCGTGATGTTCTCCTGCCTCTGGGGACTCGGCTACAATATCATCGATACCCGTTCGAAAAAACTGTTGCGCAGGATGATCGCCACCCCAATGAAGCGGTCGGATTATCTGGTAGCTATGATCACGGTAAGGCTGGCGATGAATACCGTGGAGGCGGCATTGCTTATTTTGTTTGCATGGCTGGCCTTCGGGATCACCATAAGCGGAAACGTCGCCGCCCTGATCCTGCTGTTCCTGGCCGGAAATGTCGCCTTTTCCGGGATAGGCATCTTCATGGCCTGCCATACCAGCAAAACCGAAATCGGAAACGCCTTTATCAACATCATCACGATGCCCATGATGGTCCTCTCGGGCATCTTCTTCAGCTACCATAACTTCCCCGACTGGGCCATCACC
>CAYWHQ010000208.1:0-5937 GCA_964457665.1 uncultured Prolixibacteraceae bacterium
GATCGTACTGTAGAACATTATCAACATCCAACCCGGAAAATTGAAAACCGGTATCAGGAGCTGTTCGAACACTCCCCGCTCGGGATTTTTCAATCCACCTTCGAAGGACGGTTCATCAACCTAAACAATACCTTCGCATCCATGCTCGGGTATGTATCTCCCGACGATCTGAAAGCATCCATCAGACTGAATGAGGAGTTGTACAGGGATCCTTCCGACAGGGCAAGGATGGTAACCATGCTGAAAGAAAAGGGATATGTTTATGATTTCCAGGTTCAGATCCTCAGGAAGGATGGAAAATATATCTGGATGGCAGTTTATGCCAGGATAATTGCCGATCCCGAAAGCGGCGATCTCATTCTTGACGGATTCTGCCTCGACACCAGCGTTCAGCAGGAGGCATCTGAGATACTGAAGAACCGTGAAGCATTCAGTAATGAACTGCTTCTGCTGTCAAGGGTGCTGTTCAATGTACAGGACGCTGGTCTTGGTTACTCCCTCAACCTTGCGCTGGAGAAGATCGGGAGTTTCTGCCATGTTGACCGGGCCTACATCTTCCAGTTCGATCAGCCGGAAGGTAACACCGTATCAAATACCTATGAGTGGACCGCCGAAGGGGTGTCATCCGAGATGGCAAACCTTCAGCAGCTGCCCTGTGATATGTTCCCGAACTGGATGGAGAAACTCAGGAACAACGAGATCATCTACATACCTTCACTGAAAGACCTTCCGGAACATTGGTATAACGAGAAATCTATCCTGGAATCACAGGGCATCATGTCACTCATCGTGGTACCTGTCATGATCCGGAAAAAGCTAACCGGTTTCTTCGGTTTCGATGCTGTCAGGAACTACAGGAGATGGAATAAAGATGAGATCTCTCTCCTTTACCTGATGAGCGATCTCATAGCGGGAGCTATTCGTCTTTCAGCGCCTCCAGCATGATCTCTGCCGGATGATATGCTCTCCTCCCGGTGCCATCCATGATCTGCTGACGGCAGCTCGTACCAGGGGCGGCAATGATTGTATCAGCGGAAACCGATCTTACTGCGGGAAACAGTACCAGTTCTCCTACCTGCATCGAGACTTCGAAATGCTCCTTTTCAAAACCAAAGGAGCCCGCCATCCCGCAGCAACCCGAAGGGATCTCCTCGACATGGTAATTCATCGGGATCGACAGCATTTTGATGGTCGGTTCTGTTGAAGCGAGGGCTTTCTGATGACAATGGCCGTGAAGCATGATCTTTTTTGCATTCCTGGTAAAAAGATCGGGCGAAGGGGCGACCTTCACGACAAACTCCTCGAAAAGCATTGCGTGGCGGGCCAGTTTATCGGCGGCATCTTTCAATCCGGGCGCTGCAAGGTCGGGGTATTCGTCTCTGAAGCTGAGGATTGCCGATGGCTCGAGTCCGATCAGAGGGGTCTCTCCGCTGACCAGATCCTTCAACTTACGGATGTTGTGATTCGCGATCTTCCGCGCTTTCCTGACAAGCCCTTTGGAGAGATATGTTCGCCCGCTCTCCTCATGGTCGGGGAGAATCACCCTGTATCCGATCGCATTGAGGAACCGGATGGCGCTGATTCCTGTCTCTACCTCGGTATAATTGGTGAATTCGTCAACAAACAGGTATACGCTCCGGTGAAGGTCGGTGCGCATCGACTGCCGGGCCGCCCAGGCCCGCAAGGTGGTTCTCCAGAGCATCGGGAGATCCCTCTCCTGTGCGAAACCCGTGAGGCGCTTCAGCAGGCCTGAAGTGATCCCTGATCGCTGGAAATAGTTGTATACCTGTGGAAACAACGAACCCAGGCGGTTGATCCGGGTGATGTTCGCGATTAACATCGACCGGAAAGGCACACCGTTCGAATCATAATAATGCTGTAAAAATTCAGCCTTCAGCCTGGCCATGTCAACATTCGAAGGACATTCCGACTTGCATGCCTTGCATGACAGGCACAGGTCCATCACCTCGTAAATCTCCTGATGATCGAACGGGTTGCTCCGCTCCGAATGGGTCAGGAACTCCCTTAAAATATTCGCTCTGGCACGGGTGGTTGTCTGCTCGTCGCGTGTGGCCATGTAAGAAGGACACATCCATCGTCCCGTCAATACCGTGTTCCTGCAATCACCCGACCCGTTGCACTGTTCCGAAGCCCTTAGTATTCCCTGGCTTCGTGAGAAATCGAAATAGGTGTGGATATCCCGCTCAGTTTTACCGGGCTGATACCGTAAACTGGTATTCATTTTCGGTGTATCGGTGATCTTTCCCGGGTTGAAGATGCCGACAGGGTCCCACGCCGACTTGATGGCGCGGAGGATATTGAAGTTATGGTCGCCAATCATGAGAGGGATGAACTCACCTCTTAACCTCCCGTCACCATGCTCGCCACTGAGCGATCCCCTGTATTTCTTGACGAGCCTGGCCGATTCGAGCGCCACGGTATGGAACAGCTCCACATCGCCGGGATCTTTCAGGTTGAGCACAGGCCGCAGATGCAGTTCTCCCGAACCAACATGGGCATAATAGACGCAGCTAAGCCCTAACCGTTTCAACATTTCGTCAAATTCTCGGATATACTCCGGCAGTGCCTGCGGAGTTACAGCAGTATCTTCCGTTACTGGAACCGGCTTCCGGTCGCCGGGATAGTTGGAGAGTACCCCCAGCCCGGCTTTGCGGAGATCCCATACGCGCTTCATCTCTGGCGGAAACACAACCGGAAAATGATAACCCAGTTCGTTCGCCCGCATCTCATCTTTCATTCCCGATGCCAGTGAGAGGATCTCTTCACGGGTCTCCCTGGCAAACTCCACGATCAGGATCGCTCCCGGGTCGCCTTCAATGAAAAACCGGTTCCGCCGTTGCGTGATGTTGTCCTTTGTGCAATCCATTACGGGTTTGTCCATCAGTTCCACCGAGCCCGGACCGTATTTCAGCGCGATCAGATTTGCCTTCAGGGCATCGCCCACCGAATGACAGTGAACGCAAACAAGGGCTTTCTCTTTGGGCGGAAGTGGCACCAGGTTCAGTTTGATCTCTGTGATCATGGCCAGCGTCCCCTCCGAACCACAGATCAGCTTGCTGAAATTGAACTTATCCTGCGTTTCGTAACTGGCGAGCAAAAGGTCGATTGCATAACCCGTGTTCCGGCGATGAATGGATGGATCGGGATACTCCCGGTGGATCGATTCCCGGTTTACAGGATCCGTCAGGATATCCCTTATTTGACGGTACAATGCGCCTTCCAGGTTCTCAAGGCGACACCTTTCCCTGAAATCTTGTGTGCTGAGCGCGCTGAATTCCGCTTCCGAACCATCGCTCAGCAGACAACTGACCGAGATCACGTGGTCGCGTGTGCTGCCATATATTATGGAATGTGCCCCGCATGAGTTGTTGCCCACCATCCCGCCGATCATACATCGGCTCGACGTGGACGTTTCAGGCCCGAAAAAGAGGCCAAAGGGAGCCACCGCCTTGTTCAGTTCGTCGAGAATGACGCCCGGTTCAACACGTACCCAGCGTTCTTTCGGGTTGATCTCCAGGATCCGTGTAAAATACCGGGAAAGATCTGTAACAATCCCGTTACCCACCACCTGACCCGCCAGCGAGGTGCCTGCCATGCGGGGGATCAGGGGCGTGCGGTGTAAGGTGGCGTAACGGATCAATTTTTTCAGATCTTCGATGTTCCGGGGAACGGCCACCGCCGCAGGCACCTCGCGATAAGCCGAGGCATCGGTCGCGTAAAGCAGCCGGTGCATGGTATCCAGGTGCAACTCTCCGTCAAGTATCAGTTCCATCCCTGAATTTTTTGTTTTAACTGCAGTATCACCGGGTTTTCCGGATCAGCGATTTCATATATCGCAGTCAGCCTTCTGACCTCTCCCCGGTCGTTACGGCTGAGTGCATGGGATACAGCCGAATAGCAGATCAGGCTCAGGTATGATAAAAGCCTCCGGGCCTGGAGCGAAGCATCGTTCTCACCCGCTTCGGCTTGCGTTTTCAGAAATCTTACCTTCTTCTCCCACCAACCAGTACCTTTCGTGGAAAGCGCCTCACCGAGCATTTGTTGCTCCCTGATTTCTCTTCGGATGATCTCCGGATGACCGTCGAGATGCCTGATATATTGACCCATGTCACCAAGTCTCCTGTTCAGGGCGGATTCGAGTGTGTCGGGAGGAGAAATTTCCTTTTCGAGGCAGCGGTTGAATTCAAACCACATGACAGCCGTCTCCAAACTCTCCGGCGGGGGCCACTCATGACCTCCATCGAAAGTGCCGATAAAGTAACGGAAACCCCCGGCCTTCAGTTCTTCACGAATCATCATCATCTCCGCAAGGTTGAAGTCGGCCTTGCCTGTAATCCCAAAATAGTCGGTACGGTAGAGAGGGTCTCGATGTATGACCGGTAATCCGGCGCCGCAGGCTGCCACACCGCGCACCTTTTTGAAAAACATGGCTGCCAGGGCGGCAACCCTGCTTCCACCGGAGAAACCTGCCAGGTATATCTGCGACGTGTCGGCAGGAAACCGGGTCCGGATCTCCCTGAAAAGCTCCTGGAGAATGAGCCCGGTTTCTTCCATTCCCAAGCCATTGCGTGAATCATTCGACCCTGCCAGGATCATCCCGAATCGTTCGGCCAGAGGCCTGTACCTTTCTACCGCCATCAGCCCGTTACCGTGCGGGTCAAAAGCAAGCAGCAACGGCCACCTCCTTTCAGGGGTAAATCCCTCCGGCAGATAGAGCGCGTATGAAACCGGTGGCTGCCCTTTAGATCTGATATCGGGATGAACCACCCCTGCCGGAGGGAAATTTCCTAACGCAGAATGATTTTCCTGAGACCTCAGATTCCCCCATCGGCACGAAACCAGCACGGTCAGGAGTATGAGTACCGTAATCCCGGGAGAGATCCTCACTTGTTATAAAAATTGGTCGACTCAAAGATCCGGTCAGCCGATTTGGCGATGAACCCGCTGTATAGTTTCCCGTCATTGTCGGGGTAACGCATGGCGAACTCATAATAACAGCCAGGTATCTCCCTGATCCCCTCCGTGAAGTGAACGGTTGTCATGCCTGCTTTGATGCTCGACTGTTCCAGGAGCTCTCCGGGAGTGCCCTGAACTTCACCGCCGCTGTCGTTCATCCGGAACCCGTGTTCCTTCAAAAATGCGTTCACCTTGTGAATGTTGTCCAGTTTCTTCAGATGGTTGACACTAACTGTGAAATGGTTGGCACAGAAACCATTCACATATAACCAGGCCGCGTATTCTGATTCGGAGCGAAGCAGTTCGTAAACCTCGAACGAAGGGGTCCCCGACACATTCCCCGCGTAGATAAGATCATGCGTGCCTTTCAGGGAACCGGGGATCCGTTCCACCCATTCATTCACAACCTGCTGCAGCCGTGGCGAAAACTCCGCCGTAAGCAGCTGGCTGATGAAGACACGGGGGGCCAGGTGATCAGTCTGGTGTTCGAAATGCTTTGCAAAAAGTTTCTTGGTTTCAAAGTGGTACGATCCCTTGAAAACATACCCCGCGTCGGTGAAAACCTTACCCAGAACATCCACGCTGACCGACGGATGATCAAAGGTACGGAAAGCGATGTGGTCGTTGACTACCGTTTCACCTTCTGCATTGAACAGATCATAAACCTTTTTGGTATCCGGGTTCTGCCGGGTGTAGATCTCCCACAACCGGTGAAATATTTCATTGTACTGCATATACATATTTTTAAAACATCCCTTTGATCAGCTCTTCTTCATCTGCATGAAGGAAGTATTCCCCGAGGCTGAATTTCCGGAGAACCTCCCGGATGGCATCCTCCCTGTGCGGTATTCCTGCCAGTGCATTCTCAACATGCTCTGCGTGACGGATCCCGAAGTTATCGCCAATAATTTTACATTGCCGGATGATTCCGTCATGCACATCGAGGTTGAATTCAAAAGT
>CAYWHQ010000209.1:0-5934 GCA_964457665.1 uncultured Prolixibacteraceae bacterium
CCATTGCCCGCGAACTTCCGGCAACCCAGCTTGAGATGGACTCGGTCCGCCGGCTGATCCACTCCCTCTCCATCTACCGGTATCTGATCTATAATCCCGAAACATCCGCCTATCTCTTCGCCCTGACTCTCAATCCCGACCTGGTTCAGTCGAAGGAACGCCTCCGGCTCGTCAATGGAATCAAAGCCACCGTTGAACACTACACGGCCCGCCTGCAACTCGAACCGCACTATTCCGGACTTCCCTACATCCAGACCCTGATCGCAAAAAAACTGGAAAACGAACTCCGGTATTTCATCATATTAACACTCCTCATTGCAGGCGTATTCCTCTATATCTTCTTCCGCTCCTTCAAAGCTGTCGTCTTCCCGATGCTGATCATCATCGTCAGCGTAACCTGGGCGCTGGGTTTCATGGGTATGTTCGGATACAAGATCACGATGCTGACGGCCATCATACCACCCCTGCTGATCGTCATCGGAGTGGAAAACTGCATCTTCATCCTGAATAAGTACCACTACGAGTTTTCACACCACCGGAATCAGGCCAAGGCCCTATCAAGGGTTATCCAGCGTATCGGGATGGCCAACCTGCTGACCAACGCTGCAACGGCAGCCGGCTTTGCTGCTTTCACCATAACCAACAACAAACTGCTGGTCGAATTCGGCCTGATCGCAGCGATCAATATCATGGTGATTTATGTACTCTCGCTCACCCTGGTACCGATATTCTTCAGCTTCCTCCCTCCTCCTGAAAGCAAACATACCAAACATATCGAGGAGAGCATCGCCAAATCGATCATCGACCGGTCGGTGCTTATTGTACAGCACTACAGAAACACCATATATGTCATCCTCTTTGTCCTGATCGTAATAGGCGCAGCAGGCGCCAGCCTGCTCCGTACATCCGGAACCATCGTGGATGACATCTCCAAAAAAGATCCGATCTATACCGACCTGCTCTTCTTCGAAAAACATTTCAAGGGGATAATGCCCCTGGAAATATCTGTCGATACCAAAAAGAAAAAAGGAGTCCTGCAGCTTGCCACCCTGAAAAAGATCGACCGCCTTCAGGACACCCTTGCCAAATATACGGAGCTGACAAGGCCTCTTTCGGTCGTGGAGGTGATCAAAGCCGGCCGTCAGGCGTTTTACGGAGGCGACCCCTCCGATTATGCCATGCCCTCCGCCAACGAGATGGTATTTATGGCCGACTACATCCCCGATATCAAATCAGGTAAAAGAACCCTCATCAAAAATTTCATCGACACCAATTACCAGGTTACCCGGATCTCGGTGCAGATGGCCAATGTCGGAACCCGCAAGATCGACAGCATTGAGAAAAACCTGCTCCCGAAGATCGACAGCATTTTCAATCCTTCGAAATTCGATGTGATTGTCACCGGTACCAGCGTAGTGTTCCTCAAAGGAACCAACTTTCTGATCCGGAACCTGTGGGAGAGTATCGCCCTGGCTGTAGTGATCATTGCCATCCTGCTGGCCTTCCTCTTCACCTCCTGGCGCATGATCCTCATTTCGCTGGTTCCGAATCTGATTCCGCAGCTTATGACCGCCGCACTGATGGGTTTTACCGGAATTCCCATCAAACCCTCCACCATCCTTATATTCTCCATTGCCCTCGGTATATCGGTCGACAACTCCATTCAGTTTCTCTCCCGTTACCGGTTGCAGTTAAAACTTACCCATCATAATATTCCTGTTTCGGTTATCGCGGCACTCAAAGAAACCGGTTACAGCATGATCTACTCCTCCACCGTGCTCTTTTTCGGTTTTGGTGTTTTCATCCTTTCCACCTTTGGCGGAACACAGGCTCTTGGATTCCTGGTCTCCATCACTCTGCTGGTAGGAGGTTTACTCAACCTGTTTGTGTTGCCTTCGATGCTCCTGACTCTTGATAAATGGAGTACAACCAAAGGTTTTGAAGAACCGCTCATCGAATTGTATGACGAGAAAGAGGATGCCCTGGAGGAGACTAATTCACACGACCAGCATTCACCAAAACAGATACCATGAAGGGAATCATCCTTGCAGGGGGTGCCGGCACACGGCTCCATCCGCTCACCCTTGCAGTCAGCAAACAACTGATGCCGGTGTACGACAAACCCATGATCTATTATCCGCTGTCGGTGCTGATGATGGCGGGCATCCGGGAAGTTCTCGTGATCTCCACACCTTATGACCTCCCCAATTTCGAAAAGCTCCTCGGTTCCGGAAATGAACTCGGCATGCAGTTCTCCTATGCCCGCCAGGAGATACCGAACGGACTGGCACAGGCATTCGTTATCGGAGAATCCTTTATCGGGAAGGACAAGGTTTCGCTCATTCTGGGTGATAACATCTTCTTCGGAAATGGTCTTTCTCAACTGGTCCAGGCCAATAATGACCCAACAGGAGGCGTGGTGTTCGCCTACCATGTAAACGACCCGGAAAGATATGGCGTTGTAACCTTTGATGATCAGTTCCGGGCCATTTCGATCGAGGAGAAGCCTTCCAGTCCCAGATCCAACTTCGCAGTACCCGGTCTCTACTTTTATGACAATTCGGTGGTTGAGGTTGCAAAAAATATTCCGCCCAGCGCACGGGGAGAGTATGAAATCACCGATGTAAACCGTTATTATCTCGAAAAAGGACTCCTGAAAGTAGGCGTGCTGTCGCGGGGTATCGCCTGGCTGGATACAGGCACCTTTGAATCGTTGCTTCAGGCCGCCCAGTTCGTTGAGGTAGTTCAAAACCGGCAGGGTCTTAAGATCGGCTGCATCGAGGAGATCGCCTACCGGATGCAGTTCATCGACAGGGAACAGCTCAACCGGATCGCCACACCCCTGTTGAAAAGCGGCTACGGCCAATACCTTATAAACCTTCCCGACTGATGGCCTCATGACGGATGTCGCAACACTTCAGCAACGGATAGGAGAAGTCATCCGGACAGTCCATTTTGACTATGGCCCCCCCGAGCTCTACGATCCCATTCACTACACCCTCTCCCTGGGAGGAAAGCGACTCAGGCCCCTTCTGACGCTCATTGCCTGCGAGCTTTTCGGGGGTAATACGGAAGAGGCCATTCAACCGGCCGTCGGACTGGAGTTGTTCCATAACTTCACCCTCCTTCATGACGACATTATGGATCTGGCGCCGCTTCGCCGGGGTAAACCGACCGTCTACCGGAAATGGAACACCAACCGGGCCATTCTTTCAGGGGATACCTTATTCGTGCTTGCCTACGAAAAGATCTGTATGGCGCGCCCCGAAGTGCTCCCCGATGTTCTGTCCCTGTTCAATACCACCGCCAGGCAGGTATGTGAAGGACAGCAGCTCGACATGAATTTCGAGACCCGGCAGGATGTGACCATCGAGGACTACCTTGAAATGATCCGGCTGAAAACCGCCGTACTGATCGCCTGCAGCCTGAAACTGGGGGCCCTGATGGCCGGCGCTTCCAGGGAAGACACCTCCTTTCTTTACAGGTTCGGCGAGAACCTGGGCATGGCATTTCAGCTACAGGACGACTATCTGGATGTATTCGGCCAGCTAAATAAATTCGGAAAACAGATCGGCGGCGACATCATTGCCAGAAAAAAAACCTACCTCTATCTTAAAGCTGCTGAAAAGGCAAGGGGCGATGACCTCAGTCTGCTGGGGAGGTATTACAGCGACGACGCGATCGACGATGAGGAAAGGGTTCATGGGGTGACCGGCTTATATACCCGGCTGGGGGTGGATACCGCAACCCGTGAAATCATCAGCCAATACTCCGGAAATGCAATGAATATCCTCGGGATGTCAGGCTATTCTGCCGAACGGCGGGAAACTCTTGGAGGGATCGTATCCAGGATGGTGGTCAGGGAGTTTTAACCTGCCTCCTTTATTTTCTCCAGCTCCAGGTGCAGGCTTTCCCAAATCTCCATCTGCCCGTTCAACGCGGCTTTCTTTCCCTGGTAATCCCTGTAGAGCGAACCGTCAGCAATCTGTTGCTGATTGTTTTCCGGATCGCCAAGTTTCGATTCCAATATCTTTATCTCCTCCTCAAGGGTATGTATATTCTGCTCGCACCTGGAAATCCGGCCACTAAGCTTCCTTGCCTCTTTCTCCTGCTGCTTTTTCTGTTCCCATTCAACTTTACGCGCTGAAACAGGTTCTGAAATTCTTTCCTGAATCCGGCCCGACTGCTCCAGCTCCCTGAGATGCTGCATCTTTCGCGTTTCAAGGAAATCATAGATATCGCCAAGATACTCTCGGATCTTTCCGCGACGGAATTCAAAGACACGGTTTGTCAAACCTTGAAGGAAATCACGGTCGTGCGAAACGATCACCAGCGTTCCGTCGTAACGGATAAGAGCATTCTTAAGCACATCCTTCGAACGCATATCAAGGTGGTTGGTTGGCTCATCAAGAATGAGAAGATTATTCGGGATCAGCAGAAGCCTTGCCAGCGACAACCTTGACTTCTCTCCTCCCGAAAGCACTTTTACCTTTTTCTCAATGTCGTCGCCGCTGAAGAGAAAGCCACCCAGAATGGTTTTGATCCTTGTCCGGATATCGCCGGTTGCTATTTCGTCGATGGTCTGAAACACCGTTTTTTCCGGGTCCAGGTAATCCGATTGATCCTGTGCGTAATAACCGGTTACGATATGATGTCCGAATTTCAGCGTTCCATGGTGATCGGTGGTACCAGCAAGTATTTTCGACAGGGTTGTTTTTCCCTCTCCGTTGCGCCCGACAAAGGCAATCCTGTCGTGCCTGATTACCGAAAAACTGATCTGGTCCAGCACCCGCTTCCCCGGGTAATCCTTGGTTAGAGCGACAGCTTCCGCCACGATCTTACCGGAATGTGGCGCAGGCGGAAACCTGAAATGGATCGAGGTTTCATCGGTTTCGTCCACCTCTACCAGGTCGATCTTCTCCAGCATCTTTAACCTGGATTGTACCTGGCGTGCCTTGGTTGATTTATACCTGAACCGCTCGATAAACCTTTCAATCTGCCGGATCTGCCTTTGCTGGTTGTTGAAGGTAGCGAGCTGACTCTCCATGCGTTCTTCGCGCATCTCAACGTATCCGGAATAGTTTGACCGGTAATCGTACAGTTTTCCGAGAGAGATCTCCAGGGTCCGGTTGGTCACATTGTCGAGAAAAGCCCGGTCGTGCGACACAAGGATCACGGCACCCGGATAGCTGACCAGAAAACCCTCAAGCCACTGAATGGATTCAATATCGAGGTGGTTGGTAGGCTCATCCAGCAGAATCAGGTCAGGCTTGGCCAGCAGTATCCTGGCAAGGGCCACGCGCATCTGCCATCCGCTGCTGAAGGTCCTCATGGGTCTGTCCAGTTCATCCTTTTCAAATCCGAGTCCTGAAAGTACTTTTGCTACATCCTCCTCAATGGATAGTCCTCCGAACAGATGGAACCGGTCCACATCATCCGCATGCTTTTTCAGCAGTTTTCGATAGGCAGCCGATGTGTAATCGGTCCGGTGCTGAAGTTCCCGTTCAGCCTCATCGATCTCTTTCTGCAGTGTCTGGATCATTTCAAAAGCGGTGAGTGCCTCCTCCTTTACGGTACGGGATGAAACCTGTAACAATTCCTGGGGAAGATATCCGATGGTTGCCCCGTCAGGGGTTATGATCTCGCCTTCATCGGGTCTTACAGTACCTTTCATGATCTTCAGGATGGTTGACTTGCCGGTTCCATTTTTTCCGACGAGTCCGATCCTGTCTCTATCATTGATGATGAAAGAGATCCGCTGAAACAGGGATTCCCCTCCAAATGCTATCGTAATGTTGCTGACCGAGATCATCGGGCAAAGATAAAACCTTTTGGGAAGCTAGACCGGCATCCGCTTCAAGTCCAGCCAGGGTAAAAAGAAAGGCCGGTCCTTCCGGACCGGCCTTTCGTGTAATCAGGTTTGTTTCAGCTTAT